>WTAT01000015.1 GCA_013139415.1 Desulforhopalus sp. | reverse complement strand
GCTACATAACCTATAGAAGAATGGCGGCCCTTGTCACCTCCCCGCCGGAAGTACAGACCGATTTGCAAGAGGAACTAGTTGACCGTTACGGACCGCTGCCGGTTGAAACCCTCACCTTGTTCCGGGTAATCAGCCTCAAACAGAACCTCGCGCCACTGCGTATCAGCAAACTCGAACAGGGCAAAGACACTTTGGTCTTTACATTTCTTGACGATACACCGCTTTCTCCTGAGATGTTGATGCGCTATCTGCAAAAAAACAGTGGCAGGAAAAACAAAATTGCCCCGAAATTAACCCCGGACAGTCGATTGGTTGTCAGCGGCCGACTGTCCTCAATTGAACACATCTTCGACACTATCGCAGCGACACTCGATGAATTTACCCAACTGGTTCAAACAACAGCCTGAAACACCAAAACAGATTCTACCCGAATTTTCCTGGGACCAGATCGACTGTGTCTTTCTTGATATGGACGGCACGCTCCTGGATAAATATTATGATGACTATTTTTGGGAACACTTTGTCCCGGAGGTCTACGCTGCCAAGAACCAGGTCGATATTGCCGATGCCCGGAAACTCCTGCTCAAAACATATCAGAGTGTGGAAAACACCTTGCAATGGACTGACCTGCATTACTGGTCGGACCGTCTGGGCCTCGACATTGTGGCATTAAAGAGAGAGATCAGCCACCTGGTGAATATCCACCCCCATATAATCGATTATTTCAAACACATGCAGAAGATGGAGAAGAAACTCTATCTGGTAACCAATGCCCATCCCAAGGCGCTGAAAGTAAAAATGGAGCAGGTGCCTATCGAGAACTGGTTTCAACGACTGATCTGCTCAGAGGAGGTTGGCATCGCCAAAGAACAGCCTGAGTTCTGGCACAAACTGCAGCACCTTTTACCTTATGATAAGGAGCGGACGCTTTTTGCCGACGATACGGAAAAGGTTCTTCATTCTGCAAGAGAATATGGCATACAACACCTCATCCATATTGCCAAACCCAGCTCAAGACTCCCTGTGAAATTTTCCGTGCACTATCAATCTATTGTAAACTTTCAAGAGCTGATATTTTAATCATTTTTTTTGAATGTTTTTCATCCTTTTATGCAGCCAGGTACATACCATATCCAAGATTGTCATTGCTGATAAGGGTGCAGGGAACGACCTGATCGAGCATACCCTGCCCACCGTTGCCCCTGCAGCCAGCATGAGCGTGGATTACCAGGGACTTCAAGTAGTCATGACAACTGAGAGACGAACTGTTGATTCACCGGGGTTAGAAAAACCGACAACAAACAAGCTGATATTCAAATTGCAATGGATCGTCAAGCGAAGTACTTTAAACAGTATGACATGACTGACACTAAGCAAAAGTATAACAAGACGGAGAACTGCTAATGAGAAAATTTATTTTGTTTTTGCTTCCGATATTAATCATCGGCTTGAGTTCTTGTTCCAATCCCTCTAAGGGCCAAAAAGGCGTCGCCATCGGCGGAACAAGTGGTGCCCTCATAGGCCAAGCTATAGGCCGGAACACTGAAGCAACCCTGATTGGGGCCGCAGTTGGCACCGTGCTAGGTTATATTGTTGGCAATGAGATGGACAAATATGACCGGCAACAGCTCAACCAGGCCTATGAATACGGACCATCCGGCCAGAGCACCACATGGCAAAACCCTGACAACCGCAACACCTACCAGGTTGTTCCGCAGCCGGCATACACACAACCGCAGCAACCACAGACACCTTGCCGCAGGGCAGAAATTCTTGCCACCATTGACGGCAAAACAGAAAAAACATATACCACCGCCTGCCGAAACAGTGTCGGTCAGTGGGAGTTACAGAATTAGCCCAGATAAACGGGACTCATAAAGACCTTCAATATATTATTTCCTGATCACGCATGAAACTCAGCCAATTCTGTGGGCGTAGGGTTAATATATTGATAACAAGCAAGAATTAACAACGCACAGGGTTGTCATCCCCGCGCAGGCGGGGATCCAGTTACGAGCAGGATCACTGGATTCCCGCCTGCGCGGGAATGACGACAAAAGGAGCTGAGTTTCATACGTAATCAAATATTATTTTCTATCATCGTCGTGCCTCTCTTCTCTCTTTTTAACAAGTCTGACTCTGTCGGTTTTTCTTATCAACCTCGACTTCATTGACTCCATTCTGAATATGATCCATTTGCCCGGTGGCAGGATTATGAGTGTCCCGTCTATCGCCCTACTTCTGGCTGCTATTCTCTGGTCCAGCTCTTTTATTGCACTGAAATTTGCCTTTATTGCCTATGATCCAATGGTGGTTATTTTTGGCCGTATGCTCGTAGCCTCCATCTGTTTTCTCGCCATAGGTCGAAGAGTCACTGAGACCTTACATTATCACAGAGGCGACTATAAATTGATTGTCTTTATGGCCTTCTGTGAACCGTGCCTCTATTTTATCTTTGAGGCCAAGGCAATACAAAACACCACAGCTTCACAGGCCGGCATGATTACCGCAATGTTGCCGATACTTGTCATGCTCGCTGCCGCTCTCATCTTAAAAGAGCACATTAAGAAAAAATCGTGGCTGGGATCGATCATCGCCGTTACCGGAGTCTGCTGGCTCACCCTTGAAAGCAGCCCAAGCATTGATGCCCCAAATCCATTACTTGGAAATTTTTTAGAGTTCCTGGCCATGGTCTGCGCTACAGGCTATACCATCGCCCTCAAATCCTTGACTGAGCGATACTCAGCCTTTTTTCTCACTGCTATGCAGGCATTCATTGGCTGTTTTTTTTACTTCCCTCTGCTGTTCCTGCCATCAACCACACTCCCCACTCAGCTGCATATCGGCCCGGGGCTCGCTATCATTTACCTCGGTGCCGTCATAACTTTAGCTGCCTACGGCCTTTACAACTACGGAGTCAAACATTTGCCGGCTAATAAAGCGGCTTCCTATATCAACCTGATCCCGATCTTTTCAGTGATCATGGGCTGGTCTATTCTTGGAGAGACATTTACGCTCTGGCAGGTCTGTGCTGGAGTCCTTATTATTGGGGGAGTCTATCTGACCCAAAAATAACGTGATGTAAGATGCCAGATGCACAGAAAACGCATGGCTTTATCCTTTCAGTAACTCCTGATAGGCGTCAACAAGGAGAAGATTTTCGAGTTGGCTTATATCGGAAGGTTTGACTTCAACAATCCAATTGACATAGGCATCCTGGTTGATGAGCTCCGGTGCATCACCAAGCTCTTCATTGACCGCAACAATCTCCCCGCTTATGGGCATATACAGCTCAGAAACCGCTTTCACCGACTCAAACGTTCCGAAAAGAGTTCCGGCTTATTTTACCGTTTACCGATGTCAGTTTTCCAGCCCTGTATCCGGAATTATTTTACGGTAAAGTAAGAGGTACCTTTAGATTAAAGCTCTTATAGACAACGAAGGTTTCCACAGCCCTTACATTTTCCAGTTTCGACACTTCTTCCGTATAGAACTTCACCATGGGAAATTCCTTGGTGAGCAGCACGGTAAGGATGAGATCAAAACGGCCGGTCACCACACAAACAGAGGTCACTCCACGCAACCGGCTGAATTCCTCTCCTTTTTTAACAAGGTCCATGTCTTTCAACCGCACCCCGACCATCACAATGCTCTGATCCGGTAGAGCATTGGGATCAACACGAGCGGTGATATCAAGGATTCCAGCGTCTTTCAGTTTTTTCACTCTGCCCCGCACCGTCCCCTCCGAAACCGCCAATAAATCGGCAATCTTCTTGAACGGCATCCGTCCATCTCGCAGATGGTTAATTATCGCCAGATTTATCTCATCAATCTCCACCTCAAACACCACCTTTTCGTTATGTCTTTTTTATTAAAAAAACATTGCTGCCACGCCCCACTGTCAGCAGGAGCAATAGAATTTTACACAATAGAATTTTACGAATATATCACTTATAAACATATTTTCTGTGTTTTCCGTATCTATATATCAAATATATTGCCACCACACATCACCAAATTCGCAAAGAGTACAAATCTCATTGACGCAATTCACCATCCTGATCATGCTATCAATATCTTTTTTTCCTTTTTTCCGACAAAATGCCGGCAAGATTATTCGGTTGGCTGAAGCCATGGGCAGGCTCTATCAACTGGACTGCTATACGCTCTTTTTGAAGAGCTGTTTCGATTGTGGAAGATGCTTAGAGCTAATCGGTAATTTTAATCAGGGGAACCTCTGGTATACTTTTAATACAGTGGAATTCTTTGACCATCTGAAAACACAGTAAAAACACATAAATGCAGATAACTTACTTACTCTTACTTGCTCTTGTTAGGGAAGACTTAGAAAAGGTCCCCGATTCACGAGCGGATAATACTTTTCATTTCGAAAATCACATCAGGTGTGATACCAAGGACACATTGTTTCAATTGAACGTATCATCTAAATTCATCAAGCCCATCCACCTTGATAATTACCAGAGTGATATCATCCTCGGATTTAATACCACTCATAAACATGTTTAATCCGACATAGACCTCATTGAGAATTTCATCAGCGGATGCTCCAGCATGCTTTCGAATAATCTCACACAACCGATTTTTGCCAAACATTTCTCCTTCGGAGTTAAACGCCTCCCAAATACCATCAGTACCAACAGCAATGATTTGGCCATTCTTCAGACCTTCTTTCCGATGCGCCATATAGTCAAAATCGTCTGTAACACCAAGAGCGATGCCACTCCCTTTTAACTCTTCGAACTCATCACTGTCCGGGGTATAGACAAGGGCAGGATCATGCCCGGCCCGAACCCAGCTTAGATTCCGTTGCTCCGGGTCGATGGTCAGGTAAAACAGCGTCATGAACTTGCCGGTATCAAGAAC
Source organism: Desulforhopalus sp. (assembly GCA_013139415.1). Taxonomy (GTDB): domain Bacteria; phylum Desulfobacterota; class Desulfobulbia; order Desulfobulbales; family Desulfocapsaceae; genus Desulforhopalus_A. The sequence continues at coordinate 7,310 of WTAT01000015.1, read as the reverse complement.
ATCGCCGGCAAGATGACTATTCATTTCAGATATAATCTCGGAGATCGTTCCGGGTTGTGAAGCGCGCATCCTGAGAAATGCTCTGGCAGTTGTCATCAGGAGTGCGGAATCGACACCGTGGCCCGAGATATCACCGACAACAATACTAAATGCACCCTTTCGAGAATCATGCCGCCAAAGAAAATCAAAATAATCACCGCCAATTTCATCACACGACACATTACGACCAGCAATATCAAGCCCGGTCACTTGAGGCTTTTCATGGGGCAGCAGACTTTTCTGCACTTCACCGGCAAGTATCAAGGCTTTTTTGTGCTCGGTCATGTCGGTGATAAATGCCATATTGCCGATGATTGATCCGTGGTCATCTCTTAATGAATTGCCATGGATCAATATTGGAATTGAATGACCGTTCTTGGCGATCACACTCCCTTCAAACTCACGATATTCTTGTGCCAGAAGGGTCTCTTTGTTTGCCAGCATGAATGCTCTGAAACCATCCGTGGCAAAATCAAGCTGGGCTTTCCCCAGTAGTTCCTCCCGTGCATAGCCGAGCATTCGGCAGTAGGCATTATTCACATCGATAATATTGAGATCTTCATCCATTAACAGAAAACCCTCAGCTGCAGTCTCAACAATGCGGCGGAATTTTTCTTCGCTTTTTCGAAGTTTTTCCTCTGCTAATTTACGATCAGTAATGTCTATCAAGATACCCTGATTATGGATCTTGGTACCCGCTTCATCCCGCACAACTGAAGTCTGATCTTCCACCCAACGTATCTCACCTGATTTTGTAACGAGGCGGTAGTGCTGGGTATACTCTTCCAGGTCTGCGTCTGCAAAACCATGTATCTCATCTCCAACTCGATCCTGATCCTTTTCGTATACGATATCGCGGTAGATTATCTCACCCTTAAAAAATTCCTCGGGAGCATATCCGAATTGGCGAAGGTTATCCGAAATATATTCCAACTGGGGGTCATCACCAGCTTTGCGACGAAAGAGGACAACCGGGCTACGATCAACAATCAACTGTGCCATGCCCAACTCCTTTACCGCAGTTATGTGCTCGGCACGTTCCCGAATAAAATCCCTCTCACGTTTTTCAAGACGTGTTTGAAGAGTTTGACATTCATCCTCAGCTCTTTTCAATCGCTCTCTCAATAGATCATTTTCGACGGCTGTTTCTCTGTATTGCTTCAGCTCATTGAGCAATTCATCTCGTGTTTTGTTTACATCAGTGCTCATCTATTTTCTCCGCACAGTCATAATTTTCCTTCCCCACTGCTTGTCCTGCACAACAGCATTAGTGCCTTACGCCTGAAAGCCTGTAATAAAAAACAAGTAATCATGAGAGTGGCTTGAAATTAAGAACCTAGAGTAACCTCAAGATAGCGAACGTAGGGAGACCTTCGAGGCACTTATCCCCGCAAAGCACGGGGACTAAAAAGAGTACCCCCTTGTGGGGTGTTAGCTTACACTTCAATGTAGAACCTAATTGGAAAATGTACAGTGCCGACAGACACGTTTAGCAGCTTAAACAGGTGGCTGCACATCATCTCAAAGCAAAATAGCCGCCAATAACCCTCGTCAGCATGGTAACGAGACAGATCGTGGCAAAAACATAGGCAAGCATGGGGAAATGCACAGGGAAAATACAGAAAAGGACGAAACAAACCAAGGTCTCAGTTCCCTCGGCAAGACCGCTCAGGTAGTAAATTCCTTTCTGTGGATAGGTTATATTTTCTATTCCCCGCTTCTCCGCCATAATAGCAAAAGCAAGAAAACTACTGCCTGTCCCGACAAAGGTGAAAAGCAGCACAGCTGCCGCAAGTCCATTGGCCACGGGGTCTGCCATGGCAAACCCTAACACCACCGACGAATAAAAGATAAAATCCAGGACGATATCAAGAAATCCTCCGGCATCACTGGCTTTGGTCATCCTTGCCAGTGCCCCGTCGAGGCCGTCACCAACCCTGTTAAGCAAAATGCAGATCAGGGCCAGCCAGTACATGTTCAGATAAAGGGCAGGAAGGGCTCCCATGCCGAGACCAAACGCAGCAAAAGATATCTGATCTGGACTGCAACCGAAGCTTTTCAGTCTTTCGGCAACCCGGTTCAGGGGTTTTCTCAAAAGTTGCACGGTCCAGCGATCGAGCATTTAACTTCCACTCCCTCAGCCTCAGCATTTTTAAAAGCTGGTGTAAATTTTTTAAAAGAGCTCAAGAAATGTCTGCTCTGCTTCGGTAGTCCCTATAAGAATCAGTTCATCCTTGCCATTTAAAGGAATCAACGGATCAGGCCCTACTATCAGCTTGCCGGATGATGACTTCATAGCAATAACTGAACAACCGGTGGTTGGCCTTATTTTACTCTCTATCAGGTTTTTACCTACCACAGAGGCGGGCATTGGTCGGCTAAAAATATTCAGTCCTTCCGTAAACATGGAAATTTCGTCGCTTTTTAGAATATTGATAATACTGTTTGCCCCCATCGAAGCATACGACATAACCAGGTCTGCACCGGCCATATGTAGTTTTGAAACACTCCGTTCATTGGTTGCACGGGTAATAATCTGAATTTCCGGTCGTAATTGACGACAGTAGAAAGTCAGATAGATGTTCATTGCATCATTGTGGGTGGTAATGATGACGGTCCTCGCTTTCATAACTCCGGCTTTTTCCAAAACCACAATGTCCGCCGCATCACCCTGAATAAAAGAATCTCCTTTTCCACTTGTAAGCGTCGGACGTTTTTCCACAATCCGGTAACTGATATTATTCTGAGCAAGGGTTTCCGCAGCCGCAAGTCCGACACGGCCACCGCCAAGAATGAGCACAGGGGCATCAGGAGAGTGGGCTTTTTCCGGGGTGGCATACCTCGTTTCGAACCTGTCCAGCTGCTTTCTGGTTCCAGCCAGAAGAAGCAGCGTTTTCGAATCAATCACAGTCTGAGGCTGTGGAACTTCAAACCTGCCTTTCTCCCAGAGTCCAACTACCGTCACCCCCGTCTTCCCCCGCATCCCTATGTCAGCGAGACTCTGTCCACCGAGCGACGTCTGTATTGCCGATATTTCTGCGATATGTAATCTATCGAAGCTGCTGACAATATTAACAGTTCTCCCCAAGCCGAGCGTTCTAACCCCCAGTCCATGGCCGAGCATCTTGGCAAACTGAAACACATGATTGTTCCCGGCAAATTGGAGGATATCGAGGGAATGTTCATTATTTGCGCTGGTCACGATGGGAATTTTTCGGGTTATTTCTCTGACGGTAAAAGCGACAGAGGTATTTATCAGGTCATCACTTGTTGCAACAACCAGGGCTGCATTCTCAATCCGCAGGCGATGATAAGTCGCCGGATCATCGGGTTCCCCGACCACCACTTTATACCCGGCCTCGTAGAGCTCCGCTGCCCGCTGCAATTCATCGACAACAAGAACATACTGAAAATTCCTCTTTTTCAGCTTGGCAACAAGCTTTTCCGTTATCGGGTCCAGATTGGTGATAATAATATGACCGGAGGTGCCTTCGGGTAATTCCCGGGGGGTGCGGATTTCCGACTGTGCCTCCAGCCATGGAGCATAGAAAAACTGTATGAAGGTAAACGGCAGCATGATCAGGAGCAGGATGATACCGGAACCAAGCACCGTAATAGTAAAGATCAGCCCCAGATCGGTGGAGAAGATGATGTCACCAAACCCAAGGGTAGACATGACGGTAAGAGTCCAATACAATCCTGTCACCCAGCTATATTCGCGCCCCTCATAGAGCATCAGTAGATGAAAGAGGATGCTGTACAAACCAATGATGGTAAGAATAAAAACAACAAACTTGGCCAGCGAACCCAAATTTTTTCTGGTTGTCTTATTCTGAAAGAAAAACAAGAGCTGGGAAGGGAGAAATTTCATATTTGACGGGAAAAACCTGAAGAAATGTATATGTTAGTACTACTCTGGCTTATCACCCAGATACTTACGCCAAATGCGATGTAATGGCGAACAATAACCTCTCATTATTCTCAATACAGTGGATAAAGTCAACCATTGCAGCGCAATGGCTACCAGCTGATGTCCCTTCCCATGACAGCTTTTATGTATTTGGCAAAACTACAAGACGGCTCCGATACCAGTTTCCAGATCCGCCAGTCATACCAAACAGAGGAGAACTCGTTTAATTACCGGATAGTTTATAAGCTCGGCAATGATCCTCGCCGATTCATCGATCTTTTCGAAGACCATATTGTTCTATTTAAAAGCGACCTGATTGATGCCGTCTCAACCCACACTAAAGACGATGGCGAGTCGGTGCTCGAACAGCTGCTGTGGGATTTCCTGCCCAAAGAAACAAAACGACGGCTTGCCATGTTCCAGACCCGCGGTGGATATCAGAGGGGTCCGCTCACTGCTGATGATCGAAAAAAAATTACCAGCCAAATCCATCTGTTTGATCTTCGGCGACTCTATTATATCCGATACGGGGCAGTTGACCAGAGTCGCCTTTCCAGGCTGCATGAAAAATGCTGTCGTCCGCTTCTTGGCCAGAGCCGCGATGAACGGGAATACTATTTTGCAGCTGAGGAGGCAGTTCTTAAACCCGGCAGTTACCTTCAGTATGTCTATGCGATTTTCAATCTTCAGAAATATTTCTCCCAATCCTTTGCCCCATGGCTGCCAGAGTCACTTGCCATGGACGAAATGGCGGAATATTTCGAGATAGAGCTTTGCCGGTTAAACAGGGACCGCCGATTCTGGCAGGAAGAGGAGAGAACTGATTCTTTACACCATCACCTCACTCGTTACCTGATCATGTTCTTTGACTACACTCCTGCCCGCCGATCATTCCTTGCGGATTTTACCAGGACATTTATGGCTGGTCACCGAACATTCCGCTGGCCTGAAAGAAAACTGAGCAGGCCACCAGAGAAGGTCAGCGAAATCTTTGCCACTCCTTATGAAGAATTGAAAACAATGCCTCGAGAACAGCTCAACCGACTCTATCGACAAAAGGCCATGGGTCTCCACCCCGACCGGGGTGGAGACCATGACCTTTTCATCGAACTCACAGAGATATACAACGAGCTGTTGCGAACAAAACAGGAGTAGATTCATAGAGAGATGCTATCCCTCTGTTAATTTTCCATTGCAACACCCCACACTGCTTTATACAATAGAACGACAGGTTAAGTTAGCTTGCCCAGAAAGTAACACTACACGTAACACTACACCACAGGGAGTTCAGATGGGTTCAAAAAAAATAGGCGTCCTGGTCGGCGGTTCCGGTCTTATCGGTGGTACGATTGTCAACTATTATAAAACCCAACACCCCGAGACCGTTGACATCCGTGCACCCAGCAGCAAAAAACTTTCTATCCGGGAAGAAAATGATATCCGCCGCTACCTGACCGAGGTCAGGCCCGACTTCGTCATTAATGCCGCCATGGCCAATCTCGGTTCAGACGGCCAACTGGCCTTCGAGGTGAACTATCAGGGACCTATTAATCTTGCCAGAGCGGCAAATGGTCTGAAAATACCGTATATTCATATCAGTTCTGCGGCAACATTGCCCTCGGGTGAAAACCTGCAGGAAGACGATACCCTGCCCATCTCTCCCCACTTGAGCAATTACGCCAAATCTAAACTCATGGCCGAAACGATCTTAAGGCTCATGGCGGAAAAAGAGGACCTCGACTTCTCTTGCATTCGACTGGCTATCGTTTACGGGGCCCATGACCATAAAATACAGGGCTTTCACCGACTGCTTTTTTCTGTTGCTGATGAATCTATGCCCGTGCTCTTCACCAAAAAGGACACCCTTCATTCTTACAGTAACGCTCGAAAACTGCCATATTTCATCAACCATATGCTTGAAAATCGAGCCGAATTCAGCAATAAAACCTACCATTTCGTGGACAAAAATCCGGTGGATCTGGCCACACTCATCCTCACCATCAAATCCTATCTCCACCTGAGCCAGCCCAAGGAAATTTTTGCCCCCTACTGGATGGCAAATTTAGGCAAAAAAGGGCTGGATATCCTGCTGCGAATACTTAGAAGGGTTGGCCTGAAGGGAACACTCCCACCGGAACTCATGTTTCTGGACAGCTTCTATAAACCGCAGACCCTCTCATCAGATCGTTTGCAGAAATCCTCTTTCATCGACCCCCTGCCTGAAGAAACCATTTTTACCCGGCTTCCCGAGCTGGTTGTCTATTATCTCACCCGCTGGAGCCACGAAAACCTGATTTCCACATATAATGAAAATATGGAAATAGAAAAGTCGGTGGAATACAACTTTATCAATAAGCCCCAGGTGCTGATCGACGAATTGCACGCCAAAGGCATTGGACCGTTCAGCAATATGCAGAAAGAATAAACGGAAAATAAGGAACTATCTGTCTAGTATTTTTTAGCTATCTTCATAAAGGGCTTTTACGGCAGTCGGCAGGGATGCCAAGAACTTTTTTGCGTCTTCCTGGGAAAGAGCTATACGACTTCCATCCGGGTTTTGTACCACAACACCAGACTCAGTCAGCAGTTTATAACGAGATTTACGTTCATCTCCATCAGAACAACACACCAGCTGACAGTTTGCACAAGATACACGGAGTTTGTCATCCAGAAAGAAAAAATACCTGCCACCTTCAGATTCCGGCCACTTACTGTGGGCAATTTGCATTCGTTTATAAGCTGCCTGGAGACCATTATCGCTTTTGGGAATAGCGAATCGACCAGGAGACCATGTAGACCATGTAGACCATTTCCCCGGATGAACGCTTGCTCTAACGCCAGCCGATTCTTCTTCATCAAATAGGGGTGTACAGGTTCCTGATCAATTGCTACAGCAAAGCTAATTGCGGATTTGGCCCCAGGCAGAACATACGTCAAATCTGAAGATGGGGGGCCTCCTTCAAGTGTCTTAAGTGTCACGATCCCTGCTTCACATGCGCCTTCAAGTAGAGCAAATTCCCGTACGATTCTACTCAGTTCTTCCAAAACGAATCACTCCTTAATTGACGAGACAAAAGAGTCAAAAGAGTCAAAAGCAACTCCTTACACTATAGCCACTTAGTCAAAATGGTACTTTGAACGGTTGGATCAATTCAGCTATTATAGTAGAACGCTAATCAGAGAAATTAAAAAATGTAACATAGCCCCGGTAAACGGGAAAATAAGCCAAGACTCTGTTCAGTACCCCCTTGAGGGGTATAAGTACCTTGGTGGTCACTTTAAGTTTCCAATTTCAATACACTCTCCAGATTTCTTGTTTTTTCTGACAGGAAATCTGTAGTAAGGCACTAAAAATTATTGA
>WTAT01000467.1 GCA_013139415.1 Desulforhopalus sp. | reverse complement strand
CTCTCTTACGACTTTTGATTGCTTCTCCCAAAGACTGAGGTTTCAGGTTTCAGTTTTATTGTTTTTCTTCCCTTGGCTATCTCCACACTCTGTGCCGGCTGTGGCCATGACTCGACTACCACAGCTTTAATCCAGGCCTGTTTCGAGCTGTCGGTTGAGCCGCACCGGGTGGCAAAGATGTCCGGCATCGGTTGTTCGTCTAAAACACCCGCTTATTTCCTCAGTAAATCCCACGGCTTCAATTCCGTACATGGACGCATGCCCTCTGTTGCCACCGGAGCCAACATGGCCAACCGGGAATTATTATACATAGGGATTTCCGGTGACGGCGATACTGCCTCCATCGGCATGGGCCAGTTTGCCCACGCCCTGCGCCGCAACCTCAACCTTAATTATATCTGTATGAATAATGGCTGCTATGGCCTGACCAAGGGACAGGACTCAGCGACAGCCGATAAAGGGTCAATGGGCAAGAGAGGTGCGCCGAACCTATACAACTCCATAGATCTTTGCGAACTGGCGATCGAGCTTGGCGCCAGTTATGTGGCCAGAGGTTTTTCCGGCGACAAACAGCAACTGGTCCCACTCATAAAAGGGGCGATTGCTCACAGTGGCCTGGCCTTTATCGATGTGATATCTCCCTGCGTCACCTTTAACAACACCTCTAGCTCTACCAAGAGTTACGAGTATGTACGGGAACATATTGAGGCGACCAATACCTTCGATTTTGTCCCTCTGCAACAAGAGATCCTCGCCCAATATTCTGAAGGAGCCAGTCAGGAGGTAACGATGCACGATGGCAGTATCATTCATCTTCATAAAGCTGACGCGTCCAAAGACGTCACCAACAGACTTAAGGCGGTGAATAACCTGGAGCAGGAAAAAGAAAAAGGCAGGCTGCTCACCGGCCTTTTATATGTAAATCCGGACATCAGAGAAACCCACGATATTATCAATTCCACTCTCAGGCCTCTCAATACCTTGACCGAAGTGGATCTCTGTCCTGGTAACAATGCGTTGCAGAAGCTTAACGAAAGTCTTAGATAACACACCCCTCAAACCGGATCTTTTCTCACAGCAGGGAAAGGGTCCGGCGATACACAAGTCCCTCCACTTTTTTATTCTTTTATTTCCCATATACCTGAGGATGAACCCTTGCAGAAACTTTTTAAACAGATCCTTACCTCCCAGGTTTACGAAGCGGCGATAGAGACATCACTGGACGAAGCAACAACCTTGTCCGCTAAATTGAAAAACCGAATCCTTCTGAAACGAGAAGACCAGCAACCTATCTTTTCCTTTAAATTGCGAGGAGCCTATAATAAACTCGCTCATCTTACGCCTGACGAGCGACAAAGAGGGGTTATTACTGCCTCGGCCGGAAATCACGCCCAGGGAGTGGCTTTTTCCGCAGCGAAACTTGGGATGCGGGCATTGATCGTTATGCCGGAGACAACCCCGAGAATTAAGGTTGAGGCAGTACAAGGTTTCGGCGGTGAGGTAATCCTCAATGGCAATAACTACTCAGAAGCTGCTCTCCATGCCGAAAAGCTGACTAAAGAGACAAAGATGGTGCCCATCCATCCCTTTGATGATGAATTAGTCATTGCCGGACAGGGGACCATTGCAGACGAATTACTGCGCCAAAACCCTGGACGCCTGGATGCTGTCTTTGTCCCTATTGGTGGAGGCGGACTTATTTCCGGCATGGCTCTTTATATCAAGACACTTCGTCCGGAAATTCAAGTGATTGGAGTGGAACCTGTGGACAGCGATGCTATGCACAGGTCACTTGAGGCAGATGAGAGACTCACCCTTGATTCCGTTGGAATCTTTGCCGACGGGGTGGCAGTCCGCAAAGTAGGTGATCTCACTTTCGAGCTGTGCCGTAAATACGTGGATCGAATAATCAGAGTGACCACCGATGAATTATGCGGCGGCATTAAGGCGATCTACCAGTCCACCCGCTCCATTGTCGAACCAGCCGGCGGTCTGGGCATGACCGGACTGCTGAAGTATATCCATGAAACCGGTTGCACCGGCCAAAGCCTTGTGGCGATCAATTCCGGGGCCAACATGAATTTTGACCGACTGAGGTATGTGGCAGAAAGGACCAGGATCGGTGAAAAACAGGAAGCACTTTTTGCCGTAACCATTCCTGAAAAATCCGGGAGCCTGAAATCCTTCTGCCTGGATATGGTCGGAGAACGTGATATCACCGAATTTAACTACCGGCTCTCAAGCCGAAAACAGGCACATATTTTTGTCGGTATTGGTATTCGAAACGAACAAGAACGCTTTAGCTTTGCCGACCAGCTCAGCGCTGCCGGCTATGAAAATATCGACATAACCGATAACGATCTGGCCAAGACCCATATCCGCTATATGGTCGGAGGAAGGTCGGAGGAAGTTCTGCATGAACGACTGTTCCGTTTCTGGTTTCCGGAAACCCCCGGAGCTCTCACCCGTTTTCTCGAGGCCACCCGAGGCAAACATAACATTTCCCTCTTTCATTACCGGGCTCAGGGGGGAGACTTCGGTCGGGTTCTTATTGGCCTGGAATGTCCGGAAGGAAAAGATAGGGCGCTGGAGAAACGGCTTGACGCCCTCGGGTATCGCTACAAGGAAGAGACTGATAATCCGGCCTATACTCTTTTTTTGTAACTTGATGGGATTAGGCCTGAGCTCCCGCCCCCCTATTTTCTCCTTCCTACAAGGCATGCGAACTCACAGACACGACAATAAGCGACAACACGCATAAGCTCATCTTTCCCTTCAATGGGAGAAAAGTCAGCATCATCGCGGTTTTTATTGAATTCCAGTTTACAGGTTGTCCTGGCATAAACACCTTCTCTGGCTGGTAATTCTGTCTGGCCGTATTCACTTGAGGAAAAGATTTTTTCATCAAAGGCTCCCTGGGGGCAGGCTTTACGGCATGGCATTTCACAAAAAGTGCATGGATCAAATTCTATTGGTCCAGTTGAAGTAAGTTTGACAGGTAGGGCCATGGCCCTAAGACGCACTCGTGGACCAAATTGGGGAGTGACTAACATGTTATTTTTGCCAATAACTCCAAGGCCGGCCAGAACCGCAGCATCTTTGAGGCAAATGCCGCCCTGTTCAATAGCATAAGGAATTTGTTCTCCTTTTATGTTCTTATTTTCTTCAAGCCAGCTGATAACTTTATTATTGATTCTAATTAATCGAAGATTGCCTTCGGTGCCTCCGGAGGAAGGGGTGCACCAGTAATCGAGAGTTGGTGTGTCTTCCGGATGCCGAATGGCAATAATCAATATTGTTTCAGCCCCTTGAGGCCAAATACTCCAGAAAAGACCTGCCAACGTTTGATCAGCTCGTTCTCACCTGCTTTGGGTACCGGAAAACGATACCTGAAAGCAGATGAGATTCAT
>WTAT01000044.1 GCA_013139415.1 Desulforhopalus sp. | reverse complement strand
GTCAGCTGCAATTGATCGAAAACATTTCCTAGGAGCCTGTCCGAGAATGCCCTTTTGCCCAAACTCTTCGGAATTCCCAAAAAATAATGCTCGCAATATCGCATATATGGCTGTGCTTATTTTTTTTAAATTTCTCGATTTTGAACAAAATGCCTATTCTCGGACAACCTCCTAGCTAAATCAATACTCATCTCCATTGTTTTTTGAGCCCAACTGCGATCTTTCTGCAAGCGGTCTTGCAGATGAATATCAGAAACAGGGACAGAGAGTGAGAGGATATCAGGGCACAAGCTGTATGGCGTGGATGATGTCGGCTTCTTTGCAACGGCTCCAGAGCGACAGTTTCAGCTTTGGATGGTTTATCCTGCAGTAGTTGATGAGCGGCCCAGAGCAGGGATGCAGTTTTGAGGAGACCCCAAGTTCTGCCTCGGTTACGCCAATCCGGACCAAACTGTCGAGGATACGCTTTTTCTCTGTCAGGGAAAAGGTTACCCCCCGGAATTTGTTCTCCTTCCCGAAGGGTTGTGTCAATTATGTGGTAATTTGGGGTCATTTGCACTCCTAAGTTTGTGTAACTATGGACGCAATAAGAATACCAATAGGGAAGAAAAGTCTTTAAGGCAGGCAGCTGCGTGGATTGAGCATGCAGCTACTGTACCTTCATTTTACAAATTAGCTTCCTGGCCAGACAGAAATGTACTGTTCAAACAATTTGGTCGGTCTGATTTGTTGGTAAGAGGCTTACCTGGGAGCTCGTGGGTTAGTAGCGGATCAGTGTTGGCTGCTTCCAGTTCGTGTTGCATCCGAGTTCTTTGAGAACTTCCACCCACTTTTCCATATTGACACCAATTGAACTAAGACCGTGTGAATCGTCTCCCGGCACTATCGAGATCCCCAGTTCCACAGCCATTTCCAGGATCACCCGGGAAATGTATGGTTCATCCGCCCCTTTGAGCAGGGAGCGAAAGTTGAAATCCATGATCAGATCCAGTTCACCTATGAGCTGAAGATTTCTTTTGATCCGCTCCATGATCTCAGGGTGTAGAATCCTTTGCTTATAGCCCGGGTCGAAAATGCGGATAAGATCGAAATGGCCGACAACAGAGGGTTTGAGGAGCTGAATCATTTCGAACTGTTGGTCGAAGTACTGGCAGTACAGTGGTACCATGCCACCTACGGCCTCGACAGTTTTGTCATACTGTTCCTTGGAATAGTCAAAGCCCATATCAGCTACGAAATGTACCGAACCAACGATGTAATCGGGCTGAAACCTGTTGATCAGATGAGGGATGAACTCCTGGTAACCACTATAGGTTTCTATCTCCATTGCGGCGAAGATCTTGATTTCGGAACTGTATTTCTGCTGGAGTCTCCGGCACTCCTCCATATAGTCCGCAAAACGATTGAGAAGGAACTCCGGAGTCAACCCGGCGTCTCTCTGATCCGGATAAAGCAGTTCATCACTGATGGCAGGAGTGTGTTCGGTTATTCCCACCCATGGAAACTGTTTGGCAATATATAATTGGACGATTTCTTCCAGTGAATCGGTTGCATGGTGGCAAAACTGACCGCTATGGCCACCATGCACAGAGACAAATGATGTCGTTTTCATTGAAGATGGTGCCATCGTGATTTGGAATTATTATTTTGAAGGATTTTTTTGAAGGATTTTAGTGTAGGGATTTCCCGGTGCTGGACATGGCAAGGTTGGCATCACGGACACCTCTAAGTGCGGTAAGTCGGTCCGCAAGTTCCTGGACTTCTCTCGCTTTTCCTCTCACTACGATCACTTCGAGGCAGTTATCGTGGTCCATGTGGACGTGGGTGGTGGAGACGATATGGCGATGGTAGTCGTGTTGCACGATGGTGACCTTCTCTTGCAGTTTGTGTTGATGATGATCATACACCAGGCTAATCACGCCCATAACCTGTTTATCGGATTGCCATTCCTCTTTGATAAAGGTCTTCCGGATCAAATCCCTGATTGCTTCGGATCGATTGCTGTAACTGCGGGTTTTTATGTGTTCATCGAAAATGTCCAGCAGCTTTTCTTCAAGAGATATGGAAAATCTTTTCAGCATGAAAATCACCTCCCCTGGTGGTTACTTTTTTCTGTTCACCACTATATCGGCTCGCCGTAGGATGTGCAAGTCCATTGCAACCGACTGTTGTCATCTGATCACGGATTGTTTATCTCTGATCCAGGATAATTCTTTCGTTTATGCTCGTCGCTGCCTCTAAGGCGAAACCGGCAGTAAAGAATTGTCAGAGCAAGGCAGAGGATGGTGTACCAGGGAAACCAGCCGATGGCTCCATGAAAGGCGAGGTCCTCTATCGCCGGTTGCGACCAATCTGGATTATTTGCAGTTGCAGTCGTTCGCTGATGGGTGATCAGCAGGGCAAAGAAAAAGCCAATCAGGCCGTAGGCGAGATTAAAGGCCATTCCTTTGAAGCTGAGCACCGTAGCTCGCTGATGAGATTCGGTAATGAGATTGAGGTAGTGGCTGGTGAAAAATGAAACAAACATCATTGCAACAAAGATGAGCGCCATGGGCAGCAGTCCCCAGTAGGGAAAAAAGCCGGTAAGGCCGAAAAGGCCTGTGAGGCTGATACCGGACACCCAGTACATGTTTACAGTTGGTGAATTTTTCTTGACCATGTATTCGGCAATTTTTGGGGTAAGCAGACCAATGAGGGCGATAGAAGAACCGATGATACCGAAACTGGCTTCCGGGAGGTGTATTTGTCGAAAATACTGGCTGGTCATGGTGACGATCATCCTCAGGATATGATCGTAGCACATGCCAAAAAGGATAATGGCCAAGGCAAAGGGTGTCCGGGTGATCCATACTCCGGCATTCCAGGTCATCTTTAACGCGTTACTGGTCTTGAAATCGTTATCTTCACTATCTTCTTTTTTTTCCTCCGTTATTCTGAGAGCAGTTATTATGGCCAAAACGGCTAAAACAAGAGTCAGATAAATTGGAAAACGCATAGTGATCTGTTGACTTACAAGCAGGGGGCTACCAAGCCATGCAAGTATTTTGTTCACAACACTTGGGTCGTAGATCAATGCCCCGATGGTCATGGTGATGATTGATCCGATGGAGCGCAGCCGCATCTGTAAGCTGAGCACTTTGGGCCAGTCTTCAGGGTTGCCTTCGGCTACCAGTGAGTCATAGGCGATAGCCTCGTCTGCTCCACTGGCCATGGCTTCTGCCAGGCCACTCAGGATGCGGTTGATGAGAAAGGCCCAGAAAATAAGAGTGCTGTTACCTAAAGGAACGAAGGCCAGCAGGCACATCTCCACCATCATGAGCAGTGAGGTGGCGACAATCAGGTATTTTCTCCCCAAAATATCGGCCAGGGCACCGGAGGGTACTTCGGCGCAGACGATGGTGATTGCCCAAACGGTATTTAAAAGAGCGAACTGCTCAATGGTGAGGCCGAAATCCAGAAAGAGAATGGTGAAGACCGGGTAGTAAAAGCGGGCATTGAAGAAAATACGAAAGGCGATGAAAAGCCGGATATTTGGGATTGAAAAGGGTGATGATGCAGAAAACATTATATTTCCTTGAGGTGCTTATTGGGAAGAGGCTTTTTTACACAATAACTGGAGTTTTGGATCAGCAAAATATGAATCACTCTTACCGGGCTACGGAGAATGTAGGCGGCTGGGAAGCACCGCCTGATCGGAGCGTGACAGGTAGACTTCTATTCTCCGGACCACTAGAGAGAGGAGCAGGCAGAGGACAAGATACATAAGTGAAATGGTGATCCAGACTTCAATGGTCGCCTGGGTCGATGCCATAACCTGCAAGCCTTGGAACGTTAGTTCCTGGATGGAAATTATCGAGACGATGGAAGACCATTTGATGGTATTGATAAATTCGTTTGCCAGCGGTGGCAGCATGATTCGTACGGCCTGGGGCAGTACAATCAAGCGCATCAATTTCCATCTGGACAGTCCCAGGGCCTTGCCTGCTTCCCACTGACCGGTGTCGATTGCCTGGATTCCGGCTCGTACTATTTCCGCAATGTAGGCTCCCTGGAAAATGGCCAGAGTCAGGACCCCCGATAGAAACGGGGTGATAAGTCCCGGCTCAGCAAAGAAGAATGTTAATAGTTCCTGTACCGGTTCCGGGCATGCTCGAAAAATATCTTCGATTGCCAGGAAAGTAAGTAGCTGGTCGCTGACAAAATAGTAGAAAATAAAAACCAGTACCAGCGGCGGTGTGTTGCGGATTGATTCAATATAGGTTCTGCCGGTCAATCTGAAAAAAAGCCGGGGGGAGACCCGCATTAAGCCAACAGTAAAGCCAAGCAGTACCGCAAAGAGCGTTGCCCATATACTGATTTTAATGGTGGTGAGGAATCCTTCCAGGAGGATATTTGCGGTCCAGCGCTGTTGTTCAGCGTCAAAGCGAAACAGGTAGGTTGGGATTATCCCCCAGTTCCATTTGTAATTGAGCGAGAAGAAGAGTCGATACCATACGTAGGTAAAAAAGCCAACAATGACAAATAGAATGACTGCGTCGAGTATGGTAACTGCTGGTTTCTTCGGTTGCATTGAGAATTGGCCGACCGGGAGTCTTGTAAATAAGAGTTAGTGTTGTACAAAGAAGCGAACCAACCAGCAAAGATTACCCCGCTTCTATCATCGTGCGGCAGTTTTTTGTCTATTCAACCTGGCTGATCCAATCTTTGGAGCCGAACCAGTAATTGTGTCGTTCTTCCAGCCAGCCGTCAAGGTTGGCAATGGTGATCCAGCTATTGAAGAAAACCAGGGTGTCGGGATCACCCTTTCTCAGGGCAAAACCAATAGGTTCCCTGGTAAAGGTTCCTTTCACCGGTAGAAAGAGGGTCTCGCTGTAATCGACGGCCTCATAAGCCGGGCGGGGAGCATTACCTACCACCGCATGGACATTGCCGTTGCGCAGTTCCTGGTAGGCCTGGGGTTCGGTATCAAACATTCTGAGTTTTGCCTTTGGCATGAACTTTTTTGCGGCAACGGCTGCGGTGGTGCCGAGTTTCACCGCAATCTGCACCTCAGGTTTGTTAAAGTCTGCAAGAGAGGTAAAGCCGGCGGCAACCTTTTTGTGGGCGACGATGCCCATCCCTGAAAAATCGTAGGGTTGGGTGAAGTTGACCTGCAGGGCACGCTTAGGAGTAATACCCATGCCGCCGATAATGACATCGAACTTACCGGTCAAAAGGGCCGGGATAATTCCAGACCAGGCGGTGGGAAGGAATTCAACCTTCACCCCCATATCTTCGGCCAAGCGGGTGGCAACGTCAATTTCAAAACCAATCAGTTTGCCGTTTTTATCTTTCATGGCCCAGGGCTGGAAAATGTCCATACCGACTTTCAGCACCCCTCTTTTTTTAATTGTTTCAATGGTACTGGCAGCAGAGATGTCCTGTTGAATGGAAGCACCATAGCTGAAACTGCTGAAGCACAGCAGCAGGACTGCGAGAGTGATTAGTTGCAAGACTGAACCTTGTTTTTTCATACCGATCTCCTCTTTAAAATTGGGAATTGAAATGAATAAAAACATACATGTCATGGTAAACTAAGACGTTTTTCCATTATGCCAACAACCACAGATAAAAATAATGTAATCGAAAGATACATTGCTGCCACTGTAAACCAGATCTCAAAGGTCAGGTACGATTCGGCGATGAGGGCTTGGCCCTGCATGGTCAGGTCATAAATGGCGATGGTGCTGACCAGTGCTGAATCCTTTACCAGGGAAATGGCCTGGCTGGTAAGCGGCGGAAGTACTGTCCGGATGGCCTGGGGAATAATAATATGCCGATAGGTGGCAAAGGTCGTGAGCCCGAGGCTGCTGGCTGCTTCAATCTGCCCCCTGGCAACTGACTGAATCCCGGAACGAAAAATTTCCGAGGCATAGGCCCCTTCAAATAGACTGAGAGCAAGAATCGCTGCAACCATTCGTTCAAGCCCCAGCATCGGGCCGAGCACAAAATAGATAAAAAATATCTGTATAAGAAGGGGTGTGTTTCTACTGGTTTCAAGATAGATGACGGCCAGTCCCCTTGCAACGAAGGAGTTGGATAGACGAAAGACAGCAGTCAGTAAGCCGATAACCAGGGCAAAAAATAGACTTATAATAGAGATCTGCAGGGTAATCTTGAGCCCCTCGATTAAAGGGCCGGCAACTATCCCCGACTCGGTGGAAGAAAACAGGTAGCGGGGGATTTGGTACCATTGCCAGTTGTAGCCGATATTTTCGGCACTATGCACAGCCAGCCAGCCTAATACTGCGATGAGCAGAGTAAACTGGAAAATATCAAAGAGCGGGTGCTGAAAAAACGTGCGCAGTCCAGCTGGATTTTTCCTATGTTGCCGATTTTTTGTCATGCTTTTGCTGGGCTTTAGTGCCTTAGTCCTGAAAGTTTGTCATTCAGTTCAATACCCCCTCGAGGGGGCACTGAACTGAGTACCCTCAAGGGGCATTGAAAAGAATCCTGGCTTATTTCCCGTTTTTTACCGGGGTTATGAAATATTTTTGCGGCTGAATTGTTCCCGGGCCATTTCTGATATAGTTCTGAAATCAATTTTACCGCTGCCCATTTTCGGTAGTGTCTCCCAGACAAGAAAGATTTTGGGAAGTGCAATGGCGGGAAGATTTTCTCTCATCTGCTTGAGAATGGTTTTTTCATCAAGCCGAGTGGTTACCACAGCTACGATTCGTGCCCCTTTGATAGCATCGGGGATCTCTACAACACAACAATGGCTGTCTGCCGGTAAGAACTTTTCCAGTACATTCTCTATTTTTACCAAAGAAACCATCTCGCCGCCGATTTTAACAAATCTCTTCAATCGTCCCACATGCCACAAATAGCCGTCTTCGTCGATATTCCCCATATCACCAGAGTCATACCAACCACGACGGATGTGCAGGGAGGTCTGCTCGAAGTCATTGAAATATCCTTTCATGACGCTATTGCCTTTAATAAGGATACGGCCATCTTCGCCAACACTGCATTCTTCTCCGGTCTCGTAATTCTCAATGCGTACCTGAATGCCTGGGATCGGCTTGCCGACACTACCGGGTCTGTTGCAGCCTGGAGTATTTGTGGAAATGACCGGTGAACACTCCGTTGCTCCGTAGCCTTCGAATACGGTAATGTTATGCTTTTTTTTGAAACCTTCTCTCAGTGCGTCCGGGCACTTGTCGGCACCGGTTAAGGCGATTCGAAGCGTTGCAAAATCGCCTTTTTTTGATTTTCGTAGATAGCCCCAAAAAAATGAAGGCGTGCCGACTAAGCATGTCGCCTTATGGTCCCTGGCGATGGTGCACACCTTCTTGAAATCGAGGGGATTGGCGTAGGTCAGCATGGTCATACCGAATGATATGGGGACCCAGAGATCCACCGTCAACCCAAAGACATGGAAAAAAGGAAGGGTACAAAGGAAAACATCGTCGCTTTGAAAACCGAAAATGGGTGAAACCGAGTTGACATTTGCAAGAATGTTCTTGTGGGTCAATTGAACGGCCTTTGGGTCTTTCTCACTGCCGCTTGTGAATAAGATAACAGCGGTATCATCTTCATGGCCGCAGTGAACAAGTTTTTTAATCAGTGATGCGGGCAGAGCGGCGGTCAGGGCTGCTCTAATTTTCAGACCTGTGGTAATTGACGCCATGATATCTTCTATATAGATCATCCCATCTACATAGGGGCATTCAATTTTTTCCAGCAGTGCTTTTGAGGTAATGATTGTCCTGAAATCACATTTACGCTGGGCATATTTGGCATTATGTTCAGCTCCCGTTGAATAATTGATCATCACCGGGATTCGGCCGCTCATCAGAATGGCTATCTTAGTTAGAATGCAGCCGGCTGAAGTCGGCATCATTATTCCAATAAACCCTTTGTCGAGTTTACGAAAAAAACGGGAGAGGATTAAACAGGCAATAAGGCATCTGGAGTAGGTCAATTCCTTGTTGGTCGTAAAGTCATGGATTGCCAATTTTTTTCTGAACTGTTTGGCAATGTCGATAAATTGATGATGTAACAGCACCAGCACCTCTATATGGGTTTAATGTTGTCGGGTTTAATGTTGTCTTGTTTGAACAAGGTCCACATAAACGCTGTGTCTCGACTTATTTTCCGTTTATCGGGGTCAGTTTTTCAGCTCCAGTTCTGCAAGGTCGGTTATTGACTTGGGTATTTCTTTCTTGACCTGGACTCCCAGTTCCTTCAATTGTTCAGCCTGGGCGACCAGGTTGCCCCGACCACGAGTCAGCTTGAGCAATGCGCCATCGTAGGTGCTGTGGCAGGTGGCCAGTTGTTTGCCTATCTTTTCCATCTCTTCCATAAAACCGCGAAACTTGTCATACATAATGCCTGCTCGTCTGGCGATCTCCAGTGAATTTTTGCTTTGATGTTCAAAATGCCAGATATTTTCAATGGTGCGCAGGGTCGCCAGCAGGGTGGTAGGCGTTACAATAATAATGTTTTTGGAGAGAGCTTCACTAAAAAGAGTCTCGTCATGCTCGAAAGCCGTTGAAAAGGCAGCCTCAATTGGCATAAACATCAGGACGAAATCGAGGGAGTGGATTCCAGTCAGTTCGGGGTAATTCTTTTTACTGAGGGTGGTGATATGGTCACGAATAGCTTTTATCATTCCGGCTAGATGGAGTGCACGTTCATTTTCTTCGTCACAGTTGACATATCTCTCCCAATTCACCAGTGAGACCTTGGAATCAATTATGATATCTTTGTCTTCGGGTAGGTGGATAATGACATCCGGCTTCAACAACCGGTTGTTGTGGTCCCGAAAACCACCCTGGGTTTCATATTCAAGCCCTCGGCGCAGTCCGGAACGTTCAAGTACCCGCTCAAGAACCAACTCTCCCCAGTTTCCCTGGACCTTTGTGTCGCTTTTTAAGGCATTTGTCAAGTTGATTGCCTCTTTGTTCACCTGTTGATTGAGGTCCCGCAGTTGGATAATCTCGCTTTTAAGCGAGATCCGTTCCCGACTGTCGTTGCGATAGACTTCGTTTATTTCCTGTTTCAGGGAGGTCAACTGCTTGTTGAACGGCTGGAGGATGGCGTCTAATTTATCCCTGTTAAGGTCACTGAACCGGGCACTTTTTTCATCAAAGATCTGCTGGGCCAGGCTGGAAAACTGCAACCGTAGTTCTTCCCGGGTTTCCTCAAGCAGTTGGAGCTTTTCGGCAGCGTTCTTTCTCTCATTTGTTAACAGGGTCATGAGCTTGGCTTCTCTGATGTCCTTACGGCTATTTTGGGTCACCGAATCTACCGCTTTCTTCTCAGCTGATGCACATCTGAGTTCTGTTTCCTGGCGCTGTCTGGATACCACGAATACTATAAATAATAACAGGATACAGACAAACAACAACATCATGGTAGCAGCGGACAGCAACAGGACCAAGGAGTGCAGAGGGAAGTCCTGCGGCAGGAAAACCTGAAGAAAGGTGACGAGGGCCCTGGCAAATTCATTCATGCTTGTGTCGGTGTGAGTAAAATATAATTCGATTACAGTTTGAAATCTGCATCAGCCAAGGGCAACATCCAGGGTCATCATGATTGCAAAGCCCAGCATAACCCCTATGGTCGGGATGTCGGAATGTCTTTGCGCCTGGGATTCGGGTATTAATTCCTCCGCGACAACGTAAATCATTGCTCCTGCGGCAAAGGAGAGAGCATATGGTAAAATCGGCTGCATAATGATAACGGCGGCTGCACCCACAACTCCGGCGATCGGTTCAACCATCCCGGAAGCCTGGCCATAGAGAAAGCTTTTCCTGCGTGACAGCCCCTCTCGGCGTAAAGGTACGGAAACAGCGGCACCTTCCGGAAAATTCTGGATCCCGATGCCGATGGCAAGAGCAACAGCAGCGCCTAGTGAAGCAGCAGGATGCCCTGCCGCAGCAGCCCCAAAAGCCACTCCGACCGCAAGCCCTTCTGGAATGTTATGCAGGGTAATTGCCAGAACCAGAAGGACAGAGCGCTGCCAACTGGTTTTAATTCCCTCCGCATCTTTTTCAGGAAATCCCGGATGGAGGTGCGGGAGAAGCTTATCAGCGCACCAGAGGAACACCCCGCCGCTGAGAAAACCGATGAGGGGCGGAAGCCAGGCAATACCACCGCTAGACTCGACCATGTCAATAGCTGGTGCCAGCAGCGACCAGAAACTGGCCGCAATCATGACTCCTGCAGCACAGCCGAGCATACCATCCAGGACTTTCCTGTCGATTTCCTTAAAGAAAAAGACCATAGCCGCTCCTAAGGCGGTCACAAAATAGGTGAAACTTGTGCCAACCAGAGCCTGCATAATGGGGGACAACCCAAGAAACCACTCTACCATCCGGTATCTCCTTTGCTGTGATTGTTAAAATTGAGGTGATAAATGATCTTAATCCCGCTGAAAAGAGCGGGAATCAATATAATGCCCCCTTGGAGTCTATCTGTTACCTGAGGGGTGCTCTGTTGCGTTCACTCTTGCAAAAAATGTAGCGTAGGAATTAAATGGGCCAGGGCTTGTCCTTGCCGCCAAGGATGTGCAAATGAATGTGGAAAACCTCCTGTCCAGCTTTGGCACCATTATTGAAAATGACCCGGAACGCATCGCCGGTATTGTTTTCCGCCGCAAGCTGTGCCCCGATACGGATGAGCTTGCCAATGAGTTTATCGTCTGTCTCGGTCACTTCTGCGGGACCTGCAATGTGTTTTTTAGGAACAACCAGGAAATGAACCGGCGCCTGGGGCGAAATATCCCAGAATGCCAGGACGTCATCATCTTCATAGAGTTTTTTTGAGGGGATTTCGCCAGCAATAATCTTACAAAAGATACAGTCACTCATAGCCTTTTTTCCTCTTTAAATTATCAACGCGTTAAAGAACCGGGGGATCAAAACTGCATATGTTTGTATTCTATACAACTATGTATACAACAACGGACGTTTTTCGTAAATGGCTGGTAGTGTAGCTTTCAGTACCCCTTGAGGGGTAAAAAAAAATAAAAAAAACCGCACAACAGCATTTCTGTGGGATACTGTTGTGCGGGAGAAGATTCAATAAGATATCAATTATTACTGGTCTGAAAAATACGTTTTTCCTGTTATTTGGTATATCTGAAGGTGAGCTCTTTGTTGTCTTCGTCAACAAACGCTTCACCACCCTTGGCCAATTTGCCAAAGAGGATTTCTTCCGTCAGGGTGTCGCCTATCTCTTTCATGATCAGACGCCTGAGTGGCCTGGCTCCGAAATCGGGATCGTACCCCTTCCTGGCCAGGTATTTTCGGGCTGGATCACTGAGCTTGATGCTCACCCGTTTTTCGGCGAGTTGTCCTTCCAGTTCCCTTATCAGCTTGTCAACAACCCGCTCAGTGGCATCCTGATCGAGTGAGCTGAAAAAGACGATGGCATCAAGCCTGTTGCGAAACTCAGGGGCAAAAAGCTTGTTGACTGCGGTCTGATCTTTGCCCTTTTTGCTCGTGACAAAGCCGATACTTCTAGTTGCTAATTCCCTGGCGCCGGCGTTGGTGGTCATGATGATAATGACATTGCGGAAATCCGCCTTTCGGCCGGAATTGTCGGTAAGGGTCGAGTGGTCCATCACCTGCAGGAGGATAGAGAATATATCGGGATGGGCTTTCTCGATTTCATCGAGCAGCAGTACCGAGTAAGGATGTTTGCGAATGGATTCCGTCAGCAAGCCTCCCTGGTCAAAGCCGACATAGCCGGGAGGAGAGCCGATCAACCTGGCAACGGCATGTTTTTCCATGTATTCACTCATGTCAAAACGTTCGAAATGTACGTTGAGGGTGTTTGCCAGTTGTTTGGCTACTTCTGTCTTTCCTACACCCGTGGGCCCGGCAAAAATAAAGCTGCCCGTGGGGGATTCGGGGTTGCCAAGTCCGGCTCGGGAGCGCTTCACGGCTGTGGTAACTGCTTCGATTGCATCATTCTGGCCAAACACTACCTTTTTAAGATTTGCTGCCAACTCTTTGAGTCCAAGGATCTCGGAATTTGAACTGCTCTTTGCCGGAATTCTGGCTATCCGGGACACTACTTTTTCAATATCGTTGATTTTGACCATGGTGCCTTGTCTGCCTTCAAGACGGAAAAAGGAGCCGACCTCATCCATTATATCTATGGCCTTATCCGGTAGGAAACGCTCGTTGATATAACGATCCGAAAGTTCGGCCATGGCCTTGAGGGAGTTCTGTGAATACCGGACATTGTGGTGATCCTCGTATTTGTCCTTTAGCCCCTTGAGGATAAGATGGGTATCCGCAACCGACGGTTCCTCAATGTCAATTTTTTGGAACCGCCTTGAAAGAGCGCGGTCTTTTTCTATCTGATTTTTATACTCTTCATAGGTGGTGGAGCCGATGCAGCGTAAAATTCCAGCCTGCAGGGCAGGTTTAAGCAGGTTTGAGGCATCCATTGAACCTCCGCTGGTGGCGCCTGCCCCGACGATAGTGTGCAGCTCGTCGATGAAGAGGATGGCATTTTCTTTTTTTTCTATGGCAGAGACAACACTTTTCAGCCTTTTTTCAAAATCGCCGCGATATTTGGTGCCGGCGACCAGGGTTCCCATATCAAGCAGGTGGATCTCAACATCCTGCAGCAGATCCGGAACCTTTGATTTGTCTCCTTTCTCTCTTGCAACTTTGTCCTCATGAATGCGCAGGGCGAGTCCTTCGGCCATTGCTGTTTTTCCAACCCCAGGCTCCCCAACAAGCAGAGGGTTGTTTTTCTTGCGCCTGCAAAGTACCTGCATGATTCTGCTGATTTCTTCATTGCGACCGATGAGAGGATCAAGTTTTCCCTGAGCTGCATAATCTGCAAGATTGACGGTGAATTCTTCAAGCGCCTTGGCATCCTTTGTACCCTTTTGAGGATTTGGGCTCTCGGGGGGTGTTGTAAATGGTTCTTTTTGCAATCCATCAGCCGGCAGTTCATGGGAAATGAAGTTCACAACCGACATTTTTCCAATACCGATCGAGGTGAGGAAGTAGACGGCATGGGATTCCTCTTCGGCCAGGATGGAGACCAGCACATCGCCGCTGTCAACCTTCTGTTTTCCGCAGCTTTGCACATGGGCTACGGCTCGCTGGAGCACCCTGTTGAAGGCGATGGTCTGGGCCGGTTCTCCAGAGCCGCTGTCGGAGAATTTAGGAATTTCCAGGAGGAAAAATTTCTCCAGGCGCTCCTTTAGCACCTGAGTTGAACCCCCACATTCATTGATTATGTAATTAGTGAGCTCGTCGTGCAAAAGACCATAGAGCATGTGTTCAACAGTGACGTATTCGTGATTGTGGGTTTTTGCTTCTCTTATGGCCAATATCAGCGATTTTTCCAGTGTTTTGCTCAGCATAATTTTTTTATTTAGTTGGGTGAAAGGGATACTTTCACTTGTTAAAGTGTTTCCATTGAACAGCGTAATGGAAACTCGTTTTTTTTCGCCAGCTGGTGTACCACTGAGATTTTGGTTTCGCAGATTTCTCGGGTATACACTCCGGCAATTCCTATCCCCTCGTTATGGACATTAAGCATTATTTTTGTTGCGTCATTGGCTGACTTGTGAAAAACGGTCTCAAGTATGGCGATGACGAATTCCATTGAGGTGTAGTCATCATTGTGCAGCAGTACTTTGTACAGCCGAGGTTCTTTCGTTTCTATAATATCTTCTGTAAGTACAGATTCTTCTCTTTGATTGTTGTTTTCTGCCATGGTTCTGCTGTAATATGAAATTGTTAGAGGTCTTAAGGAGGCTCCGGCTATCGGGGGCCATATTTACAATACCTGTTCATCAGTAAACAGTTTTCTGATCCTAACTCCTTATTGCTTTTGAAAGGTGTCGAGTGGATCTCAGCGTAGCGAAAAATTTATTTTTCATTGAATAACAACTAACATAATAATAAATTAGTCATTTTCAACAGAACTTAAACCCTCCTGTCAGGAAAATTTGGGGGACCCTTTGAGCATTGAAACAAAGAGCTCCTCAAGGACCAGCTGTGCTGGCAGGGGGGAGCCTTTTAGGCGAAATTCCGCATCGAGGAGCATGGACAGCCATCGTTTCAGGCCTGCACAGGAATACTCAGAGGCTTTGGTGAAACTCATAAAAAGGGCGTATGGGTGGCCCTGTAGCAGCTCCTTCCATTCTCCCTGGGCCTTGAGGTCAGGGAGGTAATGGCTCTGAAATTCTTTGGCGTTCATGCCACGCCTCCAGGCCGGTGAGGGGCGCATTTGCATTGAGCGATAGATAAGTTGTTTTCTGAGAAAATTGCGCATGGTGGCGAGGATGGCCAACCCATGAAATCCCTGTTCCAGCAAACGCGACAGGATGCTCAGGGTTCTGCCTGTCTGTCTTTTACTGAAGGCATCGGTCAGTTCATACAGGGCGTCTTCCCGATTGCGTGCCACCATTGTTTCCAGATCGTTGCAGGTAATCACTGGTCGGTCACCGACAAAATGTGCCAGTTTTTCTGTTTCAGTTACAACGGCCACCGGATGAAAGCCGACGCGATTGAAAAAAATTTCCACCGCACGTGGATCTATCTTTTTTTCGAATTCCAGGAGCGTCTTCTGCATCATCTCTTTGAGAACCGTTTTTTGCTCATTTTGGGCGGCTGCGTTTGCCCCTGAGGCCACGGAACAGTCGACAACGGTACCGTTTTTCTTGATATAAGTGAATAGCCGTTGGCGCTTATCAACGGTCTCTGCAGTTAAAAGAAGAATGTTTCCGTCCGGAAGCCCTTTGTCAAAGGCCTCGATATACCGGTCGATAAGGTTTGTTTTATTGACTTTGGGTATGTCCTGTGATTCAGAGAGGAGATCGTCGGCCCAGGTAAGACGTTCTCCGGGTTTGTCAAAAGTGAAGATTTTTTTCCATTCCTGCTGAGTGATTTCTGAAAGTGGGGCGGGGCCGTCGATTTTCAGATCAACCGCCTGTGTCATGGCTTGCAGATGACGAAGGGCAGGACCGGGACGACCGGCTTGGAAAGACTGGGTCGCCTTTGTCCAGATTTCTGAAACGACTGTTTTACTGTGAAAGATTCGGCTATGTGAAACACGATAGAGCTGTCGTCCCGGCAGCAGGCTGAAACTCATCAGTCGGGCAAGGGTCTGGCCGGAATCTTCCACATCTCCGTCAACACCGTGCACAGCTCCGGGTTGTTGCTCAAGGAGTTTGTCCTGGACCAGGTCAGCTGCTTCTTTGCATAGAAATCGCTCGCCGAAAAAAAGGAAAACCTGAGACTTGAAAGCAAAAGAGTCCTTTTGAAGACTGGTTAGCAGCTCCGATCGTTTAATTTGCACCATTAAGTTTGTCCTGTGCGGTTATATTTTATCATTTCTAAGTCATTAATAGTTGTAGAGTAGTTGTTTTTTCTTGGATTTCCAAGTTTTCAATTGTAAAACAGACCGGATATTATAAGGCACTTGGTCCGGCTTACTTCCCTTTGACCGGGCTGAAAATCAGAGGTGTGCTCTTAATTAATAGCCCATTAACTCATTAATACTGGCCGGCCATATAGCTGGTCAACAATGGATAAAACCGGGCTGCGCACTGATCGCAGAAACTGAACCAGGGAGAAGAGCTAGAAGTGAAACTGCCAAAGAGAAATGATCCCTGCTGGTGTAACAGCGGCAAGAAATATAAGAAGTGTCATCTACATTCCGATGAGCTTGGCGAAACCGCTCCTCCGGGCCTGCAAAAGAGAATGGTCAGAAAACCGACTGTCTCACCTGGTAAAGTAAGTCCGACAAGTTCTGTTCCTGATAATATTGGCCGGCCTGAATATGCAACTACTGGTGCGCCCACATCCGCCAGATCTTCCTGTAAAAAGGAAACCGTCGACCAGATTGAGCGGATGCGGAAAGCAGGGCAGCTTGCTCGGGATGTGCTGGATACAGTGCTTTCTAATGTGCGACCCGGAGTTACCACCGATGAGCTTGACCGGATAGCCCATAGCCGAACTATCGGACTTGGAGCATATCCAAGTCCCTTAAACTATATGGGCTTTCCAAAATCGATCTGCACTTCGATTAATGAGGTGGTGGTGCATGGCATTCCAGATAGCAGGGAGCTGGTTGAAGGCGATATCATCAACTGTGATGTGACCGTCTATGCCTATGGCATGCACGGAGACTGTTCTGAAACCGTATTTGTCGGGGATGTGGATGAAGAATCTAAAAAGCTGGTACAGGTAACCTGGGAGTGTCTGCTGCAGGCGATCGATGTAGTCAGGCCCGGGCAGCATTTTAATGCAATAGGCCAGGTTATTGCGAAGCATGCCGAGCAGAATGGCTTTAGTGTAGTACGTGAATTTACTGGCCACGGAATCGGCGAGTCATTTCATATGGCTCCCTATGTGACCCATTTTTTCGAACCGAGTAATTCAACGCTCCTGGAAGAAGGGATGACCTTTACTATTGAGCCGATGATCAATGCCGGGTGTGCGGAATGCGTCATATGGCCTGATAAATGGACAGCCGTGACCGGTGACCTGGCGAGAAGCGCTCAGTTTGAGCATACTGTTTTAGTCACCTCCGATGGCGTGGAAATTCTGACTGGTGGGCGGGAACCCTGGTTTATGAGACAGCAGTGAACACTTTTTAACAGCATTCATGAGCCCGTTTATCTGGGTTCGGGATACCTTGTTCATAATGCGGTTTTCACCTGCTGATTTTCTTCTTGATATCAATTATTGGGGTACCATCCAAAATATCCAGGCCGGACACTTCCAAACGATTAGCACGGATTGCCTGAACTTTCAGTTCTGAAACCGCTATGGGATTTGGCCTTACCGGACTACGTGTAGCAAAAACACCACGAAGCCCTCTTGACCGATTTCCCCGAGGATAAACTTGAAGATTGTTCCGGGTTGATTTGTGAAGCCAGAAAAGTACCACGATGGTCTGCCCGGCAACTATACCTTCAAGACCCTCCTGGTATTCAGGGTAGATTTCCAGGGTCCCCACTCTTTCAGATTCATCGAAATTTTTAGGAGCGTCCTCACGGCTGTGGATATCACCATGGAGTATACCGATGATCTGTAGTTTTGGTTGTTCCATTTCCTTTATCCTTAATTGGCAAGCATTTATCTCTCAATGTATTAAGTTTATATTCATAGAGAGAGAATTGTAAGATTGAATTCGTTCAATGTCAGCTCTACAGAAGGATCTGTAATGAACACATCCCTCCAAAGCAAATTAGCCGGTTCTTTTGACCTAAGCAGTATCGATTTCATATCAATACTGGATCACCTGGACGAAGGTGTCATCATTACCGATCACCAGGGGATCATTCATTATTATAATGAAACCCAGTGCCAGATAGATGATCTGGATTTTAATTTTGTCGTAGGCAAAAAGGTGACTGAGGTATACGAGCTTTGTGGAAACACCAGCCTGATTATGCTCTGCCTCAAACTTGGTCGGCCAATTCGCAACAAGACATTCTTTTACAAAACAAAACTTGGCAGAGTAGCCAATACCATATGTTCCATTCTTCCAATTTTTAAAGACTCACAGCTTTACGGAGCAGTATGTTTTGTCAAGGATTATAAAATTCTCAGGGACACTACCCCTGTCATTTCTATTCCTGAAATTAAACCGAAAAAGGAAAATGGTACTCGCTACACCTTCGCCGACATCATCGGCAGCAATAACGATCTGATACGATCAGTCAAGACCTCCCGTACCGCTGCCGATTCCGCTTCACCGGTCATGCTGATCGGAGAAACAGGTACAGGAAAAGAGCTTTTTGCCCAATCAATCCACAATTATAGTGCAAGAAACCATAACCCGTACTTTGCCGTAAACTGTGCTGCTATACCGGAGACCCTGCTTGAAGGTTTTCTATTCGGTACCACCAAGGGGGCATTTACCGGTGCTATGGATAAACCCGGTCTTCTCGAACAAGCTAACGGCAGTACCCTGTTTCTTGATGAGCTTCTTGCCATGCCGGTTTCTCTCCAGGTAAAACTCCTCCGGGTTATCCAGGAAAAAAAAGTGAGTAGAATTGGTTCGACAAACGAAATCAAGCTGAATATCAAGATTGTTTCCTCGATTAACAAACCCCCGAGGCGCGCAATTCGGGACAACGAGCTGCGCACTGATCTCTTTTATCGGCTCGGGGTGGTTCTGGTTACGCTACCTCCCCTGAGAGAACGGCTTGATGACTTGCTGAGTCTGATAAATCACTTTCTCCTTATCCTCAACAAATCTTTGGGAACCAATGTCAGCTCGGTTTCAGAAAACGTTATGAGCCTTTTCCGGAGCTATAGCTGGCCGGGAAACATTCGGGAGTTAGAACATCTTATTGAAGGCGGCCTCAACATAATCGGATATAGCGATACACTGTCACTGAAACACCTTTCCCCCGCTCTGGAAGCCATGGACAGATCGGATCTGCGGCAACAAGTATTAAATACTTCTTCAAACCTCTATCAACAGAATAACCCTAATGATACACAGGTGGAAGAAGGGATGCCTGGACCACAAAAGAGCCTTCCAGAGAACCAGTCCAAACAGGAGAGACAGGCACTGTACGAGGTATTGGTTTCGACCAACGGCAATATTTCCCGTTCATCCACAATTCTCGGCATCTCCAGACAACTGCTCCACTACAAGATGAAAAAACACGGCCTCCAGAGAGAGACCTTTCTGGCTCGGTGAATATCTTGTTTTTCACCTGATTGATACCCCATATATTTCCCTCTTCCGACTTCCCTTTTCCTGCAGAACCGCAAATTATTTTTCACTTTTCTCCCTGCCAAGGTGAAATATATTTTTCAGTGCAAATTATTTTTCACCCACCTCCCCATCTCCCTGGTTTTGTGAGATTTCAACAAATCCCATTATTTCAATCACATGTTGAATATGGCTACTCCATATCCTGTCCATGGCACGTCGTTTGCTAATAGAGTGACCAGTACGGATAAAACCGGTTGGAGACAAGCTCAAAAACTCAACACGTTTTTTAAGGAGAGGTATATGTCGGAAAGCAACGCAAACACGCGGCCGTTTGACCCCATCATTTTCTGGGTTTCGGCCTCGGTCACAATTCTTTTCATTCTCTGGTCAATCATGTTCCCGGAAAATATGAGCACCACTATCAATGGTGTTTTTTCCTGGACCACAAAGACCTGGGGCTGGTTATATCTTCTTACTGCCTTCCTGCTGGTAGTCGGCTGTTTTGTACTGATGGGAGGCAAATATGGTTCAATTAAATTGGGCCTGGCTGATGACAAGCCCGAATTTAATAATTTTTCATGGTTTGCGATGCTATTCGGTTCAGCCATTGCCGCCGGGATTGTTTTCTGGGGGCCCGCAGAACCTGCCTACCATTATATGAGTGCACCACCTTTTTTCGGCGGCGAAGCGAAAACCCCTGAAACGGCTGCAAATGCCATGACGTATTCATTTTTTCATTGGGGATTTAGTGCCTGGGCGATCTATGCCATGCTTACCGTCGCCATAGGTCACGCAGCCTTCACAAAGGGATTGCCCCTCAAGTTCTCCACCGCTTTTTATTATGTCATTGGCGAGCGAATTCATGGCATCTGGGGAAAAGTTCTCGATATCTTCGCCGTTTTTGCAACTCTTGGTGGCCTTGCCACAACTACCGGTCTTGTCGCCCTCCAGCTATCAAGCGGCCTGAAATACCAGTACGGTCTAGAGCTAGGGGGTAGTTCCACATATCTGATCATTGGTGTCCTTACCCTGATTTTTACTGCCACTGTTTATATCGGTCTGGAAAAAGGTGTGAAATTAATAGGGGACGTAAATATGTGGGTTTTCGCAGGCGTCTGGTTCTTTATCCTGCTGTTTGGGCCTACCATTTTCCTTATTAACCTGACTACCAACTCCATTGGCCAGTATTTGCTCTATTTCCTGCCTATGAGCTTCTATACAGCACCAGGTGTTGAGGGTAACTGGATCGGCAGTTGGACTGTGTTTTACTGGGCCTGGTGGATGAGTTGGGCACCGTTTGTGGCGGTCTTTATCGCCCGGATCTCCAAAGGAAGAAGAATCCGTGAAACCGTTGCCGCAACTCTCCTCCTCCCTACTCTTGGCAATTTTCTCTGGTATGGTGTGGTTGGTGGGGCTGGTATCAGTTTTGATGTAACGGCGACTCTCAAGGAGCATGGAGTTGAAAGCGCCATATTTGCCATCGCTCAGCATCTGCCGATGACCGGTATTCTGTCAGTATTTCTTATTTTCCTCATCGGTACCTTCTTTCTCACCAGCGCGAATTCTGCGGCAATCGCGCTGGCCATGTTCGTCTCAGGTCATGAGAACCCAAACAAGAATCTTCGGGCGTTCTGGGGCATAGCCTTGGGTGCGGTAGCTGCTGTGTTGGCTGGTACCGGACAACTTAAGGCTATCCAGACCGCATCAATCGCCACTGCCTTCCCGCTCATGTTTTTACTCCTTTTGATACTTTTCGGAGTATTTCGGGGTTTAAATAAATCTCTTAAAGAAGCTGACAACCAATAATAATTAAAAATTAAAGGGAGCTCCTCAGTCCATGACTGCAGGGAGTTCCCGATAGTAAGGAGGCAACATGTACGATAGAATGCAGGAGTTGACCACGGCACAAATGACCCAGATCCACCATGCGTCCATGTCTCTTTTAAAAACAACGGGCATCGTGATAAACGAGGAAGAGGCGTTATCAATCTTTAAACAGCATGGTTACAAAGTTGAGGGAAAAACCGTTTTTCCAACGGAAGAGCAGATCAGGAAAGCCCTCTCCACCGTCCCGTCAAAATTTACCATCAAGGCAAGAAATCCACTGAAAAACGTCACCATAGGAGAGGATGATTTTGCCTTTCTTCCCGGCTATGGTGCTCCCTTTATCATGACTACTGAAGGCGTGCAACGGGAAGCTACCATGGAAGATTACGATTCATTCTGCAAGCTGATCCAAACTTCAAAATATCTGGACATGAACGGCTGGATGATGGTTGAACCCTTCGATATGCCCCCAGAAACAGTGCATATGGATATGATGCTCTCCAATATGTTGCTGTGCGACAAACCCTTCATGGGGAGCCCGGTTTCCCGCCAGGGGGCACTGGATGGCATTGAAATGGCCGGAATCCTTTGGGGAGGTAAGGACAAGATCTTAGACCAGCCCGTATCAATTTCGCTTATTAATTCCCTGTCCCCTCTGCAGTTTGCTGAAGAGATGACTTCATCTCTCATCGAACTTGCGCGCCACGGCCAGGCATGCATTGTTGCCTCGCTGATCATGGCCGGTGCTTCAGGTCCGGTCACCCTGGCGGGTGTCCTTGCCCTGCAAAATGCTGAAATCCTG
This sequence comes from Desulforhopalus sp., assembly GCA_013139415.1. Lineage (GTDB taxonomy): Bacteria > Desulfobacterota > Desulfobulbia > Desulfobulbales > Desulfocapsaceae > Desulforhopalus_A. Next base: position 5,228 of record WTAT01000044.1, on the reverse strand, counting down.
ACGGGAATAGCCCTGACTCAGCTGGTAAGAGAAGGGGTACCGGTGGTGTACGGCTCAACCTCATCTGCCATGGACATGAAAACGGGTGCCCTGTCAATCGGCGCACCGGAGCTTTCCAAGAATGTCAACTACACTGCTCAGATGGCCAGGTTCTATAATATCCCCAGCAGATCTGGTGGCGGGTTAACCGATTCGCTCTATCCAGATGCTCAGGCTGGTGCAGAATCGGCGCTTTCCCTCTACACTGCCGCACGCAACGGAGTCAATGTCATACTCCATTCCTGCGGTATCTTAGGCTCCTACATCGCTATGAGTTTTGAGAAATTCATCATCGATGAAGAAGTGTGCGGTATGGTTCGGCAGATGTTGAAACCTATAGATATTACCGATGAAAGTATCGATATCGAAATGATCAACACGGTCGGTCCCGGCGGGCAGTACCTAACCAACCCCAAGACCTTCAAACTCTGCCGAACCGAATTTTTCCTCCCAGACCTGATGGCCAGAACAAATTATGACAGCTGGGCTTCCTCCGGAAGGAAAAAGACCCACGAGCTTGCCGACGACAAGGTAAGTCAGCGGCTGGCGAAATATGAAAAACCGGATATCGATCCCTCTATTGAGCTTGAGCTCACGGAATACGTTAACAACCGGAAAAACAGCTAACACCCCTCAAGGGGGTACTCAGTTCAGTGCCCCCCTGAGGGGCATAAGTGCCTTGAAGGTAACTTTAACTTTATAATTTCAATACTCTCTTCAGATTTCTTGTTTTTTATGACAGGAAATCTGGAGTAAGGCACTAACAGGGGGAACGCATGAGGGTAAGCAAAGATGATCGCAATGGACAGGCCACTATGAAAATTCTAGGTGCAAACATTGACCGGGTAGTCTTCTTTGGCTCGAGCGCCCTCGTGCTGCCATTCATCCTGTTAGGGGCACTTGCGCCGGAACTGCTTACCCAGGGAGGCAATGCTATCCTCTCCTGGGTAATTAAAACTTGGGGATGGCTGTATCTTTCCAGCGTCAGTATCTTCGTCCTGGCCGGGCTTGCCCTGGCACTTTCTCCTCTTGGTTCCATTCGATTGGGGAGAGACGATGAAAAACCGGAATTCAGCAGGCTGAGTTGGTTCGCCATGCTTTTCTCCGCCGGAATGGGAATCGGACTGGTGTTCTGGTCCATAGCCGAACCCCTTTATCACTTCTCCGGACCGCCAACAGGTGAAGCGAAAACCGCGGAATCTGCACGACTCGCCTTCAGTATCTTTTTTCATCATTGGGGGCTGCATGCCTGGGGCACTTATGTTGCGGTGGGCCTGCCTATAGCCTATTTTCAATTTCGCAAGGGGACGACAGGTACAGTCTCCAGCTGCCTGATGCCGTTATTCAGAAAATTCAGCGCCAAAGGTGAAGTGGAACAACCATCGGCTTTAGCAAACTGTGCCGGAAACATTGTCGATATTCTTGCCGTCTGGGCTACCGTTCTGGGGGTCGTAACTTCGTTGGGTCTCGGAGCGCTGCAGATAGCCAGCGGCCTCTCGATCACCTTTGGCATCCCGGGCGGTTCCTTTACAACCGGAGGGGTCATCGTAGTCATTACCTTGCTGTTTGTCATGTCTGCACTCAGTGGCGTAAAGCGTGGAATCAAGTATCTTTCACTTACCAACGTGGCGATTATGGTCATCTTGTTTTGTTTTTTTCTGGTATTCGGACCGCTATCCTACCTGAGTCATACGTTCTTTACCGCCCTTGGCGATTATGTGGCCAATATCATTCCCCTTTCAACAACCCTGACCCTCTTTGACAACAGCAAGTGGACAGGCAGTTGGACAATATTTTACTGGGCATGGTGGATTGCCTGGGCGCCCTTTGTGGGAGCCTTTATTGCCAATATTTCAAGGGGACGAACCATCAGGGAATTTATCCTCGTGGTGATGATTGTACCAGCTGTCTTCTCCTTCCTCTTTTCCACCGCTCTTGGCGGAACGGCTATCCATATGCAGCTTTTCGAGAATATTCCTCTGGTGGAAACGATTGCTACAAGTATTGAGGCAACTCTTTTCGAGACGCTGCGACATCTGCCACTGTATACCGTGACAGCGATAGTTACCAATATCTTGATTGCGTCCTTTTTTATTACCTCGGCTGACTCTGCAACTTTTGTAATCAGTCGCTTCTCACAAGGACGAAACAGCACGCAGGAACCAGTTGTTAGTCGACCGCTTGTCATATTCTGGGGAGTGACCCTTGGCGGGCTGGCACTTGTGCTGGTTTTTTCCGGGGGATTGAAGGCATTGCAAACCGCATCGATTATTGGAGCGCTGCCTTTCGTCCTGGTGATCTATTTGCTGCTTATTTCATTGATCCGTGAACTGATAGCGGAAAAATATGGTTCAAACAGATAACAGCAACGAACAATTTTGCATTACAAAAGACAACTTTAACAACAAGGAGTTAATGCCATGTCAGATTTACAAGCAATTACCGAAACTCTTATTACCGGCGACGGTGACAAACTTCAAGAACTTGTGAAGGAAGCGCTCGCTGCGGGCACCCCAGCCAATCAAATCCTCCAGAAGGGATTGATTGTGGGAATGGATATAGTCGGCGAAAAGATGGAAAGCGGTGACATGTTCATTCCGGAGGTACTCATGGCCGCCCAGGCTATGTCTATTTCTGTGGAAATTCTGAAACCGTTGCTTGCAGAGGGGGAAGCCGCCTCCGCAGGAAAAGTTATAATAGGTACGGTAAAGGGCGATCTCCACGATATTGGCAAAAACCTGGTGGTCATGATGATGGAAAGCGCTGGTTTTGAGGTAATCGATCTGGGGGTAGACGTGGATCCGGCTAAATTTGTTGAGGCCATCAGGGAAAACAAGCCCAGCATTGTCGGGCTCTCGGCACTTCTTACCACCACCATGCCGATGATGAAAAAATCCATTGAAAGCATTGAAGAAAGCGGCTTGCGTGACAGTCTGAAAATCATTGTCGGTGGCGCCCCTGTCAATCAGGCCTTTGCCGATGAAGTCGGAGCCGACGGTTATGCCCCTGATGCCGGCTCAGCCAGCAAAATGGCCAAAGCGATGCATGCATAACCTTATAATATAACTCACTTCACCTCATTTATAGCGGGAATACTATGTTTACAGTAATTGGAGAACGCATCAATACCACCCTGAAAAAAGTTCAGGCTGCAGTCGCCGAACGTGATGCCGGCTACATTCAAAACGACGTCCGGCTGCAGACCGAAGCGGGGGCAACCTATATCGACGTCAACGCCGGGGCCAGGATCGGCCACGAGGAAGAGGACATGAGGTGGCTCATAGAAGTCGCTCAGGGAGCAACCGATCTGCCGCTCTGCCTTGACAGCCCTGATCCTGCTATCCTCGAAATGGCCTACGGACTGGTCAATAAAAAGCCGATGATTAATTCCATCAGTCTTGAGAAAGACCGTTTCGATCCGATGATCAAGTACCTCCAGGACAAAGAGTGCAGAATCATTGCCCTCTGTATGGATGACTCAGGAATGCCGAAGACAATCGACGATATCGTGTCCAGAGCTCGCAGCCTGGTGAGCGAATTGGAAAAAATCGGTTTCAAACGCGATGACATTTTCATCGACCCACTCATTCAACCAATGAGTGTTGACATCAATAACGGTACCGTTGCCATGGATGCCGTGAAAACCATCATGACGGAACTTGAAGGTGTTCATACCACCGGAGGACTCTCCAATGTCTCCTATGGACTCCCTCAACGCAAGATCATCAACCGCTGCTTTCTCGCCATGATGATAGCAAACGGCTACGATTCTGCGATTATGGATCCGCTGGATAAGGATATCATGGGTCTTATGCATACCGCCGATATGCTTGCCGGCAATGATCAGTTCTGCATGAATTATATTAAAGGGGTTCGGGCTGATAAGATTGTTGCCTAGTTAGAAATTTACACAATGACAGTACTTGCAACGCCATACAACTCTCAAGAGTGATAACGAATTTAAAAACGAAAATTAAACAAGAGGAACTGGATATGAGTGAAAGAGCACGGGAAAGCCTGAACAAGGCATTGGGGCTGGAAGATGAATTTGATTTCAGGGAAGCTAAAGCCATTTATGAAGACCTCAAGCAAAACGATATCGCAGATGATATCACTCATGTGGTCGACTTTCGTCTGGAGGATATGGATTCTCTCATAGCGGAAAAAGAGACCTACCAGCGGATTCATGATAATGGCAAAAAAGTGCTTTCCGAAATTGGCATGAATATCTCCGAAAGTCCGGAACTGATGGAAATTTTGATGGAAGCGGATGCCATTGACTTTGAAAAAGAATCCGCCGTTTTTATTCCGGTCAAGGAATCATACATTGATCAATGTTTGGAAAAATGTCCTAGAAACTGGTCGGGAGATCCCGGGAAAAATACTTTTGGGACAGGAGCCACACCACCGTTTTTAAAGAGAGTGGGTGACAATGAACTGCGCCAGGCGACTCGCTCAGAGTTTGAAGATATTGTTCGTTCGGTCACGCGAAATGAGGATGTGGTTGGTATTTTCAGCCTGCCTGTTGCCACAGATAAAAGTATTACGGCTTTCGAGGTTGCCCAGTTGATGGAGCAAGGGTATTCGGGGCTCAAGATGACTGCAACAAAAGGGTTTTCTGATGATGAGATGAAGTTTCTTGCCGGTAAGGATCATTGGGTGGATGGCACCAGTCTTATCACGTCTCTCACCCACATGAATACAATGGTATCGCCATTCCTGAGAAGTGCCCGCAGCGGTGCCAACCTGCTGCTGCTGGACTTGACCATGGCAGGTTCCTCCGGGCCCGGTAGCCCGGAAGCTTTACTCACCCAGATCCATGCACAGGTACTCTTTATGATGGTTGTTGCCCAGACAGTTAACCCAGGGGTTCTTTGCCTGCACGGCGGTATTCCCGGTGTCACTGAGGCGGGCGGGGACCTGTCTTACAGTTCCTCCCATCAGCCATTGATCAATGCGGCGATGGCAAGGGTTAACAACTGGATAACTAAGCTTCCCGGTGCGCAATCCGGTGGCAGTACAAGCATTGCTGAACTAACAAGTGATGCGGTTTTTGAATCTGAGCTCAGCAGGAATTCCCTCAGGAAATATGGTGTTCACATCATCCGCCATGCGATGGGCGCAATGGGCAGCCTCAATTTTTTCAGTCTTGAGAAATTTGAAGAAGATTGCGAACGTGAACGAAAAAA
>WTAT01000198.1 GCA_013139415.1 Desulforhopalus sp. | reverse complement strand
TCCCTTCAGCGAGATTTGTAAGTATCGGAGGAAGTATGAACCCTGACCAGCTCGAGTTATTAGCACTGGCGATGAATAAAATGGTGGGCGGTGAGGTACATCTTGCCTTTGACAATGACCTGGACGGAGAAAAGATGGCTGATCAGGTAAGGGCGATTGCTCCTGAGGGAGTGAATGTCTCTCGACCTTTGCCGAAATCCAAAGATTGGAACCAAGAATTGAAGAATGAAACAAGTTTAAAAACGAAACCTTAAGCAAAGAGATTTAAACGCCACCCCTGTTTCATTTTAGCAACGAAGGTTCGGGCTCGATAAAGCAGAGACAGGCTCACCAGGAGACTTGTGAAGGGTCACAAACTGTATCTTGCATAGGGTTTCTTTTTCCTACTGCCCTTTTAGAAGAGTTATTGTTCTCGGGAATAAAGGTGAAATTAATACCGATATTAAAAGTTGCAGTTTCTTCACGGGAGCCGAAGGCTCGAATTGTTTCCTTATGCTGTTAACCTATACGAGCAAGCGCAGCTTGCCACTTCTTCTATTTGTCAGGCAGCGAATCTGTTGTTTTTTTCGAGAGTTGGTTTTCCACTTTTTATTCATTTTTACCTATTTTCTGCTTTTTAGGTGCCTGGAAGTATCTAGAATAACAGGAGATCAAAAACGAAAAGACAACAGATTTACTGTGAAAACGGCAGGATTAAATTTTTTAGAAGATTTCTCTCAGGAAGAAGGGTGTTTAAATCATCTCAGTAGGGAGTTTCAAGCTATTTAGGTTATTTTCACTAGCTCATAAGAGCCATATATAGACTCTTAAACCGTATAAGGGAGCCATAGGCTCGACTTGTTTTGTTGTTGTTTTTAAAGTTCTTTTTGTTTTGTATGTTTTGCGTGGTTGTTAACGTGCCGAAACATAAAAGGAATACTGAAATAGGGTGAGAGGATTTGGGCAGAAAGTGAGAAGATTTGAGGTTAAAGTGAGAAGATTTGGGCAGAAGGTGAGTAGATGTGGGGTTAAGTGAGAAGATTTGAGGAAGATGGCTCTTCATTACAACGAATCATCCTGTAACCCCTATTTCAAAGGGATCACAACCAATTAGTCGAAAGATTAAAGTGAGAAGATTTGAGGAAGATGGCTCTTCATTGCAACGAATCATCCTGTAAACCCTATTTCAAAGGGATCACAACCAATTGGTCGAAAGATTAAAGTGAGAAGATTTGGGGAAGATAAAACGGCGAAATAAGAGCCACTTAAATCTGAAAAAACGTAAGTGTTTGTAAGCCACTTGCAGGTTTAAAGTGAGTAAATTTATTCTACCTAAAAAAAACCTTTTCTCTAAACGTAACCACTTGATAATACATGTGTATATAAATCAACCAAAAACCTTTAAGTGAGAAGATTTGGGGCAACGTGAAGTGGCTTATGCTCATTTTTTGCAAAAGTGATAATGTTGTGTTGATCAAGTATCACTTTAATGCTATGTTGCCGAGGGTGTCTGCTATTTATTGGGGAAAATCATGAGAAAAGAAGTAATCAAGCATAGTGCAGCAATACAAATATCAAACAACTGTACTCTATTACAAAGACGTTTATACAACGTTCTTCTAGCTCACGCATACTCTATGCTACCTTATGAAGAGACACATTCCGCGCCTGTAGACGATATCTGCACAACGTTAGGTTATGAAAGCAAAAACACAGGTTACTTAAAAGATTCTCTATTAGGGCTACTAACAACATATGTACAATGGAATGTCCTGGGTAAAGATGGACACGAAGATTGGAAGGCTTCGAACTTACTAGCTGAAGTTGGGATCACAAATGGAGTTTGTAACTACTCGTTTAGCCCATTTTTGCGAAAAAAACTCTATAATCCTGAGGTTTACGCGAAAATCAGTTTAAGCCTACAAAATGAATTTGGCTCAAAACACGCATTAGCACTCTATGAGTTGCTAAAAGATTATTTTGACATAAGAAAAGCTATTAGCCGGACCCCATATTTTACGGTTACGGAATTTAGAACATTTCTAGGCCTTGCTGAAACAGAATACAAAGACTTTAAAATACTGAGCCGTGACATAATCAAGAAAGCGATCAAAGAAATTAATAAAGTATCAGACTTGTATATAGAGGTACAATTTCGCAGAATTGGTCGAAGTATTGGCAAGATGCAGTTCATCATTAGGCGCAACAGTGATAATTGCCTCAAGGTTGAAGCAATAGAAATCAAACCGAAACAATTACGTTTACCTGAAACTACTCTGAATATAGCAAACCAAGATTTGCTTAAAACTTTACTTGATGAATTTGGAATAACTCTGAATGTCGCAGTTAAACTGCTGGAAAATTACGACGAATTTCAAATAGTGGAAAATTTGGAAGTCGTCAGACAAGCACATAAGAAAGGACAAGTCTCTTCACTTTCAGGCTACACAGTTAAAGCGATTAAAGATGATTACAGACTCAACAACTCACCAGTATTAAAAGAAAAAGAAGAGAAAAAGAAGAGAAGGAAATTAGCGGAAGAATTAAAAGAAAAAGAAGAGAAAAAGCGCCTTGAACAATACAACAAAGAGAGACAGGAGGCTATGCATACCTTCTCTCAGCTCCCCCAGGAGCAGCAAAAAAAAATAATAACGAAATTTGAAGCCGACCTACACCCAACAGTTCAAAAAGCCTTTGTCGATAGCGATAGAAATATTAGCTCCCCCGTTTATTCTGGAACATTTTTTGAGTTTTTAAAAAAGACACAACGGACAGTAGGAAAAAGAAAAGAATCAGTCTGACCTGTTTTCCATTTCAGTTAGGGTAGGCGTAAGGATTCTTTTTTAACCGGTGCGGTGGTCTCAAGGGGTTTGGGCAGTAATGGAACACAAAACCGGGTTTAAAATGCAAAGTATGGTCTTTGAACCTCAATTGGACGAAAAAGTACTTTAAGCCGACATCACATTAAACACCAGGGTTGATGTCGGGCAAACGGCAGGGGCGATTCCAAATCTTCACCGAACTCGGTTTCCAGTTGATTCAGCGGCCTGTGTTCGCCAGCCAGGATGGTATCGGCCAGCGTGAACGAGTAGTGACCAAGAACATTCATGTGTTTATGTCGTAGCGGCGACAAACCTACGACGTCGTCGTCCAGAATCGGCAGTCCGTTCTGCCTCAAATGATGCAAGGCATCTTGCATGTAAATGGTATTCCAAAGCACGACCGCGTTGGTGGGTTGAATACATCGGAAAGGCCCTTTTGGTTGACACTTATATCATGCTGTAATAATTAACAATGGTTAACTTTTAATAAAATATTCGAAAAATTATAGTCAGAAAAACTTGCAATCGAAAACATTGGCCAGAAAAATTATTCTATTGGAAGATTTTCCATATTACATTATTTAATCAACTGTCTCAATTTGAACGGAGGTCTCCGATCAAAATCAAGATCAAACTGTCCGATAAAATTAATATGCCCGGTCATGGTCGGTAAAATCCGTTTGAGATCTTCTTCAGACACCATCTGAAAATTCGGGATTTCCAGGGAAAGGGCATTCCAGAGAATAATGGCATTTTGAACCACGGTTAAAAACCAAAAAACCTCTTCCTGGTCCTCAATCGTTTTTTCCTGGATCAGATCCCCAAATGCCTGAACATTCCGAGT
>WTAT01000602.1 GCA_013139415.1 Desulforhopalus sp. | reverse complement strand
TGAAAAAGTGCTGACCAGGCAGGAGGTCAGATCCGCCGAGGCGCTTTGGGTCTGCAATTCAGTGCGAGGGCTGGTGCGAGTGAGGATGAAATAGTTTCCCGTCCGAAAACTAGGGATTTTGTTCGAGATCGAGGCATTCGAAAAATTTTACCGCAGGCATGTAATTGATATCGGAGTCTGCGCTTACCTCTGAGGATAAAATTTTAAGCATAACGATGAGATTGGACAGGTAGCGTAGACTCCGAAAGAACAGTTTTCGGATGGGAACTAACCCCGGTAAACGGGAAATAAGCCGGGATAAGTGCCTTGGTGGTATATCCAAGTTATTAGCTTTGAAAGTACTTCCCATTTTCTTGTTTTTTATGACAGGCTTTAAGGAGTAAGGCACTAAATAGTGTCAGTGAACCATGGAATCATCCTGCTCAGGAGTGATTTGCACCGCTGGCACCAGCAGATCATGCAGCTTTCCCAGTTCTCTTATTGATGTCATAAATGATGATAGAAGAGGAATATCCCGTTCTTCTATCAGAAAACCAAGCTCTTTGGCACGGAGAAGGGTTGTCGAGCTATCACCACCCTCCTGGTCATCGCAAAGGGTCTGAATGCGGAGGGCATCTGTAAGAAATGTGCAAAGGGGAGCCAGTTCCTCCTTGATGTTTAGAAGTTCCTGCTCAATGATCCCCCAGTTCTCTTTACAAAAACGGACAAATTTTTCTTCCGGATTCTGGGTACCAAAAACTTCATTGGTGATCGAGCCGGCCAGCATGGCAAGTTTGGCTTTGTCCAAGTCCGGCCTATTATTCATCAGATTGGTTCTCAGTTCTTTAAAGAGAACCATTTGGACGATGCTCACCCCTTCCCGCAGTGACTGAATAAGCTGTGATTTTTTTTCGGTCGCTTTTGTTTCCATATCATCAGGTTTTGTTAAAGAATAATTTTCACAGCAGGGCTGCATGTTAAGGTCTTATACACTTTTAGCCGGACTTCTTCGGAAGGGACTTCAACTTCCGCATTGAGACTGTGATATTTCCCCTTCGAACTCGCGTGGGAATGGCTGATTTTTACTGGGAAAGGGGAACAGGCAGAAACGATTACATCCTTGAGCAGGCTACAGTCCTCTCCTATAACCTTGTACACCCAGGTACAGGGGTATTCTATATCAGGCTGGTCGGGTGTCCCCTGGGGCTGGTTATTGCTATGGCGTATCATGACTATCCTTCTGATAAGTTGTGACGGTATCCTCTATGGAGGTGTGATCAAATGACAAAAAGTAATAATGACTGAGCCAGCAAGAGTCAAGAAAAAGACCGTTCGGGGGATAGAAACTAGTTAGTGTCTGAACGAAAACCTGCAAATTTTTTCAAGTTCGAGGCGGGCGATAATTTTAACCGGAGGAATACATTAAGTATTTTGAGGATTAAAATTATCGCGCAACGACGAAATTGGAAGAATTGGTGGTTTTCGGTCGGGCACTAGTTAGTCGCCCAAAAAAAACATTTAAGGTGCTTTGAAAATACTCTTTTGAATTAATCGGTCTCTGATGATACAATTGCTCGACGGTGGAACTGTTCACCTGTAGTGATGAAGCACATGATCACATCTGAAAACCTGCGAAATAATGAGGGAACCCTTTTGAATTCAAGCGAAAAACAAGTAATTCTCAATGCACTGTTTGAGAGTGAAGCTCAGAAAAAGGCCATTTTTGAGGGATTCTGTGGGATTCTTATCCTTTTCGGCCAGGACATGAAGGCGCAGTGGATCAATAAGGGGGTTTATCAGAAATACCCCGATGCTATTGGGAAAACCTGTCATGAAATCTTCTGTTCCCAAACTGATAAATGTGGTTCGTGTGCCTTTCAAAAGAGCTTGCAGAGTGGCAAAATTGAATCGAGTACCCAGCGGATTGGAATTTTTGGCAGGGATGGAGACGAGACGGTCTTTGATATAACTGCCTCCCCGGTAAAAGATAGAAATGACAAAGTTTCCGGCCTTATTGTCATTGCCCAGAATGTGACTGAACAGTACCGGCTGGAAAGACAGCTGCGGCACACTCAGAAAATGGAAGCTATCGGTACTTTAGCTGGTGGGGTGGCGCATGACTTTAATAACGTTCTTACCCCGATTATGGGGTATACAGAAATAATTCGTTTAAAGCTGAGACAGGATGGGTTCAGCGATAAAGCCGTCTATGATTATCTGGAACAAATTCTCAAAGCGTCAAAAAGGGCAAAGTCGCTTGTGGAACAAGTACTGACTTTCTCAAGAAGTATTGAGAAGAAAGCAGTGCTGCAATACATGCACCCTATTGTCAAAGAGGTGATGAAACTTATGCGGGTTACTCTGCCAAGTACCATTGTCATCACTGAAGAGGTAAGTGAACAATGTGGGCGGGTGCTGATTGATCCGGTCCAGATTCACCAGGTCCTTATCAACCTCTGTACTAACGCAGCTCATGCTATGGTTGGCAGGCATGGCATGCTCAAAGTTAAGCTTGATAAGGTATTGCCTGCAGGGGACGGCAGAGAATGGTTGGAACTAAGTGTTAGCGATACCGGCAGTGGTATTGAAGCTGAGCTTCTCGACAGAATTTTTGAACCCTATTTTTCCACTAAAGAAAAGACCAGCGGTACCGGTATGGGGCTGGCCATGGTGCATGGTATTATCAGTCGTCAAGGGGGGAGAATTGATGTCGAAAGTGAGATTGGCAAGGGTTCTGTCTTCAGAGTGCACCTGCCCGTAGTTCAGAGGGAGACTGCAAATGAACAGGCTGGAGCCCTGGGAAATCTGCAAAGTGGTTCCGGCACTATCCTGCTTGTTGATGATGAGGAGCAGGTAGTTCAGGTTACCGGAGAGATATTACAGAGCCTTGGTTATGAGATCGTCGGCAGGACATCACCACAGGACGCCCTGCAACTTTTTTCCAGTTCTCCCCATGACTTTGACCTGGTCCTTACCGACTTGACTATGCCCGGTCTGACCGGTCTGGAGCTGAGCGAACGGATGAAGGGGTTACGACCAGACATTCCGATCATTCTTTTTACCGGTTATTCAGATCAGGTTTCTAAGGATGCCGCAGTGGAGGCGGGCATAAACGAGTATTGCATGAAGCCAATCTCAATGAGGGATCTGTCGATAGTCGTCGGACGATTTCTTGGAACGGATAGAGAGACCAGCCATGCTGCTCTTTCTACTGCTCGGTTCCGTTAATCAGACTGATTTGATCGTTGAGTGTCCAGAGGTCGTAAATATAGCCAATACCCAATAGCCCGCCGGTACAGAGATAAATCAGACCGGTTATCCATTTTCCCATATACATCCTGTGAATGCCGAACAGGCCAAGAAACGCCAGCAGCAGCCAGGCGAGATTGAAATCGATTTGTCCCTCATGGTAGCGAACATCTGCCTCTCTGTTCATCCCTGGGATGAGGAAGAGATCAATGATCCAGCCAATAAAAAGCAACCCCAGAGTAAAAAAGTAGATTGTGCCACTGATCTGTTTCCCATAGTAGAAACGGTGTGCTCCCAGAAACCCCAGGATCCAGAGCAGGTAGCCTACTAGAAGTGAGTGTGTCGTTTTGTTACTGTTTTCCATGTCGTGTCGGTAATGGTATGGATTTTTTAAGATCTTGGATTCGGCTCCATGCTTCTTCTATTATGGCCTCTGTTATTGTCCCCTCGTCTATCCCTCTAAAAATAGCATCTCTCACTTTCGTGAGTATAAAAGGGTCGTAATTGAGATTATTCCCAATGATCAGAAGATCCACGCCTGCGGCGAGTGCCTTGCAGCACGCGTCCTCAAGACCGTAGTGTCCGGTAATTGCTTTCATCTGCATATCATCAGAGATGACAACACCTTCAAACTGTAGTCGCTGTCGGACGAGTGTCTGGATGGTTGCACGGGACAGGGTTGCAGGGTATTGATCATCAAAATTTCTATTAAACAGATGGCCGAGCATGATCGAATCAGCCTGATTTTCACTGATGAGATGTTGATATGGCAGTAGTTCGGTGTCTTTCCAAGTCTTTGTAATATCAACAAAGCCCAGGTGTGAATCGGTGTGGGAGCTGCCGTGGCCTGGAAAGTGTTTGAGGCAGGAGAGAATTCCCTGCTGTCTGTGTTCTATGATCCATGCCCTGGAGTGGGCGGTGACAATTGCTGGATCTGCGGAAAAACTGCGGCCATATTTTCCGATAATTGGATTTTCTTTATAGACATTGAGGTCGACAACCGGGGCAAGATTCAAGTTTACGCCTACATTTCGAAGCATTCGGGCCGTTTGTTGTGCACTTTCAATGGTTAAATTTAGATCTGAAGATTTACCAAGCTTCATTGCAGCTGGAGTGACAGGAAAGCCTCTTTCTTTTCTGAAGCGATTAACCTGGCCGCCTTCCTGGTCTACAGCAACGAGAAGGGGTTCATCTGCCTGTTCCTGCAGGGATGCGATGAGTAGGCTCAGTTGCTTGGCATTAACAATATTATTGGTATCTCTTGAGGCAGCAAGAAAACGATCAAAGATGATCACGCCCCCAAGATTTCTCTTATTAATATCTTGGACTATCGGATGGTCGGGCCGAAACATGGCTCCTGAAAAACCCAAGATAAAGAGTTGACCGATTTTCTGTTCCAAGGAGAGATTCGTCATTTTTCCCGTGAGTGATGGCGACTTCTGGATTGGTCCATCAGGTATATACCTGTGGTAAAATTATTAACACATCTCGGCTTTGAACGAAAACGCTATTTTTCAAAGTGGCCTTAGGTCTTGAGGAGTACTTTCAGGGGATAAAATTGTCAAAGAATTTTTTTGTTGGATTGTGATGTCAATATTATGACAGAACAGATGGAATGTGGGAATATGACACATGTGGAGGGCATGGATTAAATTTAACTGGTAGCTGTTTGAAGAAAAATAGTTATGTAATAACAGCTTATTGCGTGATTTTCATGGTATTGTAGTGGCTGAGTGTTTTTCCATTTGGCATGGAAGATGCAACACGAAAAAATAATTAAAGAAAGAGTAAAGATTTTTAGACACTGGTCGATAAGAATAATAACCAGAAATAAAACCAATCAAAACGTACAATATTTAGGTATCGCTCATGACTCTCACAACAAAAGACGCTCAAGTTTCCGGTTCGAACCTGCAGCAGGTAGAATTCGAAAAGGTTATGGTTGAGCTCGATTATGTAAAAAAACAGTCTGAACGACTCGATCTTATTAATAAGCTGCATGCAAGAATGTCTGGAGTGCTCAACCTTACCGGAATGATTGAAGCCTATTCGGTCTGGTTGATGCCACAGGTTGAACATGAACTCATCGGATACAACAACAGCATTCGCCAAAAACGACACCTGTTTTGCTCCGGTCATGGACCTAATAGACGCAAAGCAATTGCTCTTGCAGAGCAACTCATTGAAGATAAGTCGCCTCTCGATTGTTCTTCCACCAAAAAGGATGGACGGTATGCGTATAAATGGGTCTTTGAAACGGCGGATGATGCCGGGATCCTGCTGATCCTGAAGAAAGGTCACGAGCTTTCACTTAAGAAAACCGATCTCATCAATCATTCCTTGGAAATATTGGCGGAATGTCTTCGACGCGGGCTTGAATATGAGGATCTGTTCGAGCGGGCAAGCAATGACTCTCTCACCGGCCTTTCAAACAGACGGGTATTCGAAGAGCGTATTTATGGTATGATAGAGAGTGCCAAGCGGTACCACCATCCTCTTTCTATGATTTCCATGGACCTGGATAAATTCAAGGCAATTAATGATAACCTTGGTCATCAGGTAGGAGACGAAGTTTTAAAGTCCGTTGCTCAGGTACTAAAAGGGGCTGTTCGATCAACTGATCTTCTTATACGGATGGGTGGCGATGAATTTTTACTCATACTTGACAACACTGATCTGAACAATGCCAGAATTTTGGCAGAAAGATTATGTGTCGCCGTTGATGAACTCAACATCTGGGCGAACGATACAACTAAATTAGGTGTCTCTATCGGACTTTCACAACTCAAACAGGACGAATCCTTGAAACCATGGCTGGAGCGTACTGATGATATCCTCTATCATGCCAAAGACGAAGGACGTTCGAGGGTAGCGGTTGAGTAGTTTTTTCTCCTCAGTGGGAGATTGAAAAGCATCCTGTTTATCAGGGCGAGAATTTAAAAAGGCCGACTTATAAAAAGTCGGCCTTTTTTTGATACAAAAGAGAGGAGGATTCGTCAACCTCTGTTAATTGCAATTTTGATTGGAATAGCATGCGTTGAGCCACTGTACTGCTCGGTATAGCCAAGGCTCCAGTCGCCACATTGATAACTGTCACCAAGCAATGCATCAAGCTCGCGGACAATACCGGTGATGTTTATAATCGGATGGCGAGAAAAAACCTGGGGAAGTCCCTGAGTAAGGTTACAGGCCAAACAACAATTTGGTCGTTCGTGGAGGAGCAGATCCATGATCAGCGTGTTTCCATTGCATTCCCGGTATGCCAGTTCAATATCATAAGCCCCTTCGCTGGCATCGCCGAACAAGGCTTCAAAAAAATCATCGGCTCTTTCTTTTGGGAAAATACTCTCTAGGTTCTCTTTAGTCAGAACGGTTGTCATCGTGTCGGTTGTCATGGGCTGTTTTCTCGGAAAATTCAATGGTAGGTTTAGCTGGGAGCTGTTGATTACAAAAATAACGACACACTATTATAACAGTGGTACCCATTTTGTCAACCGACGTTGCGGCGGGAAATGGCCTGTGTTAAAGTAGCCGCCATGAAAAATGAAAGACTATCCTCCTCTTCCGGAGCAGCATCCGCTATTATAAACCTGCAGGAATTGAACGAATCACAGTATGCAGCGGTAACAACAACAGAAGGGCCTGTGTTGGTTATTGCTGGTGCCGGAAGTGGTAAGACCAGAACTCTGGTGTATCGCGTAGCTCATCTTGTGGAAAAAGGTGTTCCGCCCGAAGCGATCCTGCTTCTCACCTTCACTAGAAAGGCCAGCCAGGAGATGTTGTGGCGTGCAGGCAGGCTCTTAAACGAAAACTGCAACAGGGTTGTTGGAGGAACCTTCCACGGCGTGGCCAATATGCTGCTCAGGCGCTATGGATCGCGGATAGGTTATGGCTCGTCGTTCACCATTATTGATCGTGCCGATGCCGAGGGGATCATCAATCTTTTAAAATCTTCTCTTGGTCTTGGAAAGAAAGATAAGCGCTTTCCCTCTAAGCGTGTCGTCATCAATATGATCAGTGGTTCGGTAAATCGGTCAATCGATCTTGAAGGGCTGGTTGAAGATCAACATGGCCATCTCTTAGAACACCTTGAAGATATTCTCACCCTGCACAAGCACTACCAGGAATTTAAATTTGATCACGGTTTGATGGACTATGACGATTTGCTCGTCAACTGGAAAAGACTGCTTGCAGAGTCTCCGGAGGTGCAGTTGGCCGTATCGGAGAGATTTTCCCATATTATGGTCGATGAATATCAGGATACCAACCTTATCCAGGCCGATATTATTCGGCTGGCCGCCCACACCCATGATAATGTCATGGTCGTGGGTGATGATTCCCAGTCGATTTATTCCTTCAGGGGGGCTGATTTCTACAACATCATGCGGTTTCCCAAGGTTTTTAGTGACACCAGGATAATCAAATTAGAGGAAAATTATCGTTCGACGCAGCCGATACTCTCACTCACCAATGATATCATAAGAAATGCTGCGG
>WTAT01000260.1 GCA_013139415.1 Desulforhopalus sp. | reverse complement strand
GCCCCTTTCGGTTATTACAATCCGGTTATTGAGAGTAAGTTGGCAAAAGAGGGTGATGTCGAAGGTGATGTCTTTATCGCGACATACACTATAGACAAGGGATTTCCTATAGTTATTAACAACCTGGCTATCGAAGTGACCGGCTCTGGAGAAAAGAATGAACATCTTTTATCAGTCAAATCCAACTTCCCACTGAGCAAAGACGATGTCCTGGACCAGTCACTGTATGAGCTTGGGAA
This sequence comes from Desulforhopalus sp., assembly GCA_013139415.1. Lineage (GTDB taxonomy): Bacteria > Desulfobacterota > Desulfobulbia > Desulfobulbales > Desulfocapsaceae > Desulforhopalus_A. The sequence continues at coordinate 4,164 of WTAT01000260.1, read as the reverse complement.
AAAGAACCTGATGTACGCAGCTCGTAGCGAGGGATTTCTGGATGCGACCTTTACTGAAAGGGCTTTGCGCATAAATCGGGAGACAAATTCTGCTGCTGTCCGTCTGGTCCTGGATAGCGGTCAACAATATGTTTTTGGTGAAATATCCAGCGTACAGGAGGTTCTGGAGCAAGATCTGTTAGACCGATATCTGCCATTCAGGAAAGGCGATCCGTATAATCCGGCAAAACTTTTTGAACTGCAAGCTATTCTTTATCGAACAGACTATTTTAACCGTGTAATTGTTAAGGGGGAGACAGACGATGCTCAGGATCTCAATGTTCCTGTGACAATTAAACTGACTCCTCCTAAATATCTGAATAAATACAGCCTGGGGGGAGGGTATGCCACTGATACTGGAATCAGGGGGAAGATAGACTGGACCAACAGGCTGTTAAACTCCCGGGGGCATAAAATCAGGGGTTCCCTGCAGTTGGCGGAATACGAAAATTTAGTATCCCTAAGCTATGAAATCCCACGCAGTAATCCACGCTATAACAAGCTGGTGCAAAGGCTAACCTACCAGGATAAAGAATGGGACGATACGGAAACCCAATTGTTTACTGCTGTGGTGATCCGTGAGTATTCAGGACCCCGTTTTAATCTCAGTGGAGGTCTGGAATACCGTGACGAAGTGTATGATATTGGCAATACCAGTGGCGATTCGAACCTGCTGGTGCCCTCCCTGAGTGCCGGTGCGGTGTTCGCCGACGATATCCTGCATACCCAAAATGGCTTGCAGGCATCGGTGAGCTTTCTAGGAGCTCTTGACGGGCTGCTCTCCGATGCCAGCTTTCTACAGGCTACGGCAAACGGTAAGGCTATCATCTCACCGATTGAAGACTGGCGGGTGATTGGCAGAGGATCACTAGGGACGACTCTTGTTGACAATATTGATTCACTGCCGCCATCCCTGCGTTTTTATACAGGCGGTGACAATACCATTCGTGGTTATAAATACAAATCTATAGGTACAGAGGATTCTTCCGGTGAGGTCATTGGTGGCCGGTATCTGGTGGTAGGAAGTATTGAACTCGAACGTGTTTTTACCGAATATTGGAGTCTTGCAACTTTTTGGGATGTCGGGACCGCGACAGATGATCTATCTCTCGATTTCAGCCAGGGCGTGGGGGCAGGTATTCGGTTTCGCTTACCCTTTGGTCAAATCCGGCTGGATGTAGCTTCTGCTGTCACTGAAGATGGCAATCCTCTTCGCATACATCTGAACATAGGAGGAGATCTGTGATGAAAAGAACCACACTTTATTTCGTCTCTTTTTTTCTTCTTTTATTTCTTTTTTTCATCTTCCTGTTCGCTACAGAGTCTGGCCTTGTTGTTATCCAAAAGAGTGTCAATCGATTTGCTGGTGGGGTGTCCATTGGCCAGGTCGGTGGGAAGTTGCTGGGTGAATGGAGTTTGAAAAAAATTCAATTATTAACCACTGATGCAGACATCAGTGTGGAGCAGTTTGAATATTCCTGGCGACCTGCAAGCCTTCTCAAGGCAGAGCTCAATATAGCAAATCTCACTATAACTGGTGTTGATGTCGTATTAAAAGATGAATCGGAAAGCACACCTGATGGTGATTCTGTGCAGCTACCTGCAGAGCTGCTGCCCTTTTCTTTTTTGGTTGAAAGTCTTGTCGTCAAAAAGCTGGAAATAATCGACATTGACGGGGAAAGTTTGTTCGTCGTCGATAGCATGCTTGTCAATTTAGAGGGTAATGCGGATCGATTGACGATAAATGAATTTGATCTGCAGGGACCGGAAATTGGCTTGGGGCTGCACGGTAATATTGAAGTTCGAAAAGGATGGGAGCTTGAATTCTCGGGGAATTGGCGTTTGGCTGGGTTCGGATTTCAGCCGATGGCAGGTGCTCTTTCGGCAACCGGTCCGCTCAGCGATCCACATGTTGAGCTGGGTGTCCATAGTCCTGCCACTATTCAAATCGTGGCAGATCTTGTAGACCTTCTGGAGAAGCCGGAATGGACAGCTGGACTTGAAGCAAAAGATGCAGATCTGTCGACCCTCTTTGTAGACTGTCCGGCAATCACACTGGCGTCGATAACAGCAGACCTCTCCGGGGATTTCGAAAATTATAAGGGGCGGATACAGGCTGAAGGAGCATGGGATACGCTCGAGGACTTGCATCTCAAGAGTGACCTTACCGGAGACTTACTGGGTATTGATTTCCAGTTACTGCGCATTGAGACAAATGACAGCTCTGTGGAGGCCATAGATGGGAAAATAAACTGGAAGGATATTTTTTCCTGGGAAGGAAAATTTGTATTCAAAAATTTTGACGCTTCGGTCATCACAGAGGAACTGCAGGGCCGTTTCACCGCTGAGCTGTTGAGTGAAGGTGATGTTAAGGAGAATGGTGCTATTGCCTCTTTTGAAATTTTGAACCTGGATGGTATGTTCCAGGATCAGAATATTTCGGTAAATGGAAAGGTCTTCTTATCCGAGACTGAGGTGAAGACCGATGGCTTGACCATCCGGAGCGGTGACTTTGCAGGGCTGGCTCACCTTGAAAGAGGATCGTTCTCATGGGCTGAAGAACCGCACTGGTCAGGAAAGATACGCTTGGATCAATTTGACCCGTCTTGGCTGCACCCTGAATTTTTCGGTAGCGTCAACGGTGAAGTCCAGGGAGAAGGAAGACTGCGAGATCAAGGGCTGGAGGGTACCCTCAACATAAAGAAACTCTCCGGTACGCTTCGGGGTAATGAACTCTCCGGGGGCGGAGAAATCTCAATTTCCGGTGATACCATCCAGACAACCGGACTGGTTCTGGAAATAGGTCCGTCAAAGCTGACTCTGCAAGGGCAGGCTGGAGGCCGCTTGGCACTGGATTTCTCCCTCTCTTCTCCTGATATCGGCAGTATTCTACCAGAAAGTAAAGGAAGTGTACTCCTGCAGGGAAGTTTGAAAGGCAGCCGCAGTGAGCCCCAGCTCAATGCACAAATAGAGGGGGCTGGACTCAGTTATCAAGAAAACAGGCTTGATCAAGTGCAGGCAGAGATCCAAGCCGAGTTGAAAAACGGTGGCAGATTGACCGGTTCGCTCGTCGTTGAAAAGATGTCTTTAGCTGGGTTCGTCGTAGATAAAGGTGAGATTAAACTCAAGGGCAGCCTGGCCGAACATGAACTTGTGGTTGATGTTGCCGGGGCTATGGGAGAGCTGGGCTTCAAGGCCCGAGGGGCATATCAGGATGAATGGCAGGGAGAGCTGTCTCATTTTCAGTTGGAAGCTGGAAATTCTGGAATCTGGCGGCAAGAGCAGCCGGTTGCGATCAAAGCCGGCAGGGGTGGCGTTTTGCTCGAAAAATTCTGCCTGGCAGATGGGGAAGGCACTCTTTGCCTGGGGGGTGATGTCCAACTGGCAAAAGAGTTGTCATGGGCAGTGTATGGCACAATGAGTTCTGTGCCTCTGCAATGGCTTAATCGACTAGAACTAATCACTGTCCCGGTAAGCGGGGAAATTAATGCTGATATTGCTGCAAACGGTGATAGTCGGGCTGTGCTCTCGGCAAGAGTAGAGAGCAAAGTATCAGAAGCTGCTCTTTTGATGAACGTCGATGAGACCGAGCAGATTCCTTTTTATTTTGAGGATTCAGTTTTGACTCTGGACCTGACCGATGGTCTTTTGCAAGGAAATATTAATATCCAGATGCAAAACGATAGTCAGCTTGTCCTGTCTGCAAATGTAGAAGGTGCTGGAGACTATTCAGCTCCGCTGGATTCCCTTCCTTTAAGAGGGCATCTTGATTTGAAAAAATTTGACCTGGCCCTGCTCGCCACTTTTACTGGTTATGGGGTCGAGCCCTCAGGCAGGGTGAACAACTCATTTACCCTTGAAGGCACGGTCGGGCAGCCGAAGATCTCTGGTGACATAAGTATCGAGGATGGAGGGATTGACCTTCCCTATCAGGGGATCATCCTGGAGAATATCGTCTTGTCTATTGAAGCCGGGGAAGACGCTGCAAAGATCTCCGGTAAGGCAACGTCTGGCACTGGACAACTGACAGCCACCGGAACGGTACGATATGGCATGAAAGGGATTGAAGGTATCGTGAATGTCAAAGGCGATGATTTTCTTTTAGTTAACCTGCCGGAGTACGCT
>WTAT01000433.1 GCA_013139415.1 Desulforhopalus sp. | reverse complement strand
GTGGGCCTTCAACATTGAGGGTACTGTGAATAATTAGGATTTTCCTTCAAGATGGAGGCATGGGAAAAATTTACCGCAGGTATATAACTGATAATCGGAGGATTAAATTTTGAAAACAACGAAGAGTTTGGGCAAAGTGGCCGTTGCAGGATGGAAACTATTTAGTGCCTTACCCCTCAAGGGCACTGAACTGAGTACTCCTGAAAGCCTGTCATTCTGTTCAATACCCCCTTGTGGGGTATTAGGTTTAATAGACTCAGAGCCGATGAACAACGACAGCGTCTTTGTCGGCAATGTTTTTAGTTTCATCAACGATCTGTCGATGATGGGTGAAAAGAATTACCTGGTTTCTGGCTGACAGTTTGGCAAGAGCTTGCAGAGTTGCCCGAGATCGTTCGTCATCAAAGTTGATTAAAATGTCATCAACGATAAAGGGCATTGGTTCGTGGGAGTCCAGGCGGTAGTCCAAGGTAGCGAGGCGCAAGGCCAGATAAAGCTGGTCTCTTGTGCCCGAGCTCATGCCTTCTACCGGCACCCGTATATCTCCCGGACGCATGCCGATGAGAACAGGCGCACCTTTGTCATCGACATCGGTGCGTAAACCGGTAAAAGAGCCGAGGGTCATTTCTCGAAAGTATCTGGAGCCAATTATCAGGACCGGGTCCTGGTGTTCCTCCCTGTAGCGTTCAATTTCCAGCTGCAATATTTTGGAGGCCAGCTTTACCAGGGTATATCTCTCCGCGAGTCGTCGTATCCTGGCCAGTTCCTGCTCCTTTTCTTCGACAATCTCCGCGGCCCTGGCGCTGCCATCCATTGCCGCAAGCTTGTTGGTCTGCTCGCCGATTAGCTGGGAAACCCTGTTGATCTCAGGGTGTATTCTTTCAGTGACATCCCGTCGCTGGGATTCTATCTGACCGGGTAACTCGTCGACATTAATCTCTGCTGCCTGCCTGACGATTTCTTCGATCTCGATTCCGGCCCCAATCTTGGCCAGGTTTGCTTGAGTGTCGGAAATCTTCTCCGTCAGCTTCTTGTATTCCTCAAAATTCCTGATTACCACCGCCAGCTCGTCCTGTTTTTGACACTTGGCAAGCTGAAGGATTTCATCCATTTGGGCCTTGGCGCTCAGCAATGTTTTATTGGCCCCGGCAAGCTGAACCTGCAGCGAGTCAACATCTTCGGAAAGCTTGTCGTAGAGGGTGCAATCCTTTTGCGATTGGCTGAGCAAGGTACGCACCTGCAAAATTGACTGGTCGAGGGGCAGGGCTAATTTGTCCGGGGCCACCTTTATGAGCAGTGCCTTAACATCCTCCTCAAGACTCTTGGTATCGCGGTCAATCCCTTCAATGCGTTTTTTAAGATCAGCAGCTTCTTTAATCCTGTCAAAGCAGGCCTGGAGGATGTCGAGAAGCTCAATGGCCTCAAAAGTTTCGATCTCGCCCGTCGGCCCCAGCCCTGAAATGGCTTTTTGCCACTGTTCCTGCCACTTAGCCAGAGATTCCCGGGTAGTTGTAAGTTCCTCCTCAGCCTGGCGAACACTCTTTTTCGATGTTTCCAGCCTCTCTTTGAGTCTCTCTTGATCCGCATGTCGGCGGGCAGCAGTCTCAAGTATGGTCTCTGCAAAGATGATAACCGGGCCAAGCGCATCGCCTGCGGGTATGTCCTGCTCGTTCATTAGCTGAAGCTCTTGTTGCACAGCCTGTCTGAGGGTCTGTCGCCTTTGGACCTCCCGCTCAATCTCCTGATCTTTTTTTAAGATATCTGCCGCCTTGTACCGGAGCTTGTCCATGGCAGCCAGCCAGCCACTCATCTCCTTTGGAGTGAGTGGGGTAATGTCAACGGGTTGCCAGATTCTGATCCAGGTTGCATCAAGTTCTTGTTCTTGCAGCTTGAGCGCCGCTCGCTTGTTTGCAAAGTCGGCCAGATTTTCCTGCTGGGTTTCTACCTGGGCACGAAGGGCCGCTGCATTTGCTACCCTGTCGGCCTCACGGCGTAAACGGTCGGCAATAGAATCAACCTGCTGCACATATCCTTCGTAGGCCTCGGGGAGTGGTTGGTCGGGGGCATAGGCAAGGCGGTCTTCGCTCACATCTTCGTTGTTGAGCCACTGGCGGCGTAAAAGCTGCCAGCCCTGTTCCCGCTTGTTGCGGGTCTTAAACAGCGCCTTCTCTGAAGGAACTTCGCCTGCATATGCTCCTTTTTTGATCTCAGCCTGGGCACTTCGCAGTTCCTGTTCTGTCTTTTTTTGTTCTTTTTTCTGTCCACGTCGTTCATCAGCAATGTCGCTGTATCGTTTCTCAAACTGCTGCACAGTTTCAGCAAGAGGGAGGGGCAGTTCGATAAGCTTCTGCAGGTTGCCGGACCAGCGGCCGATTCGCGTCAGTTCCGCCAGACAATCTTTTTTGCCATGTTTGATCTCATGCAGGTTTTTTTTCAGCAGCGCATCGATATCTCCTCCCTTTTGCGCCATTTTTACAGCCTGGAGAAGTCGCTGGCTGTCTTGTATGTTCGGCAGGGCAGCCAAACCTTGTGCAGCCTCCTGGCGCTCTCGTGCTGCGTTCTTGTGTTGTTTTTTTGCCAGGAGAAGCTGTCGGTTGATTGCCTCATATTCGGCGCTTAGTCGTTGCACAGTTTTTTTCCTGGCAAGTGCCTGCCGTAACGGCTCAAGTTCATCCAAGGTCAGATCCGGTCGCACCTGTTGGAGCAGGCGGGCAGCCTCTCTGCGGAGGCTGATTCGCATACCTTCTCTTTCCGGTCTGTCTTTTAGCCCTTTGCGGTATTCGCCAAGACGCTGGTGAAATTCATCCACTGTTTCTGCCTGGCCGAGGAGGTCCCTGTTGAAGGAGAGGGCCTGGCGCTTTTCTGTCAGTTTTTCGAGATGTTCGGAATCTTTCTGGACTTGCAGCCCGGCATTACGAATTGCCTGTTCAGCCCGTCGGAGGTTGTCGCTAAAATCAGGGGGGAGGGGAATGACATCTCCCAAAGCCTGGAGCTGTTCGCTGTAAGATTCGAGGGACCCCAGTTCAGGGATCGCCTGGGCCAGACGTTCGAGGCGATGTAACTCCTTGCTTTTGTGATCCCGCTCTTTCTCCAGCCTGGTCCGCTCCTCCTCTGCATTTTTCAAGGCTTTCTGATTATCTTTCCAGTCTTTGCAGGAAAGGCTGGCAGCTTTAGCCTCCTTTTGCAACTCCTTGAATCTTTTTATTGCCTTGTTGATCTCAGGTAATTGTCCCGTTGATTTAAACAGCTCCGCCGCCTCTTTGTCGAGTTGGTTAATGACCTCCCGAAGAGATGATATCCCCGCTCCAGCCGCAAACAGGGCCTGACCTACCTCGCCTTTCTGGGCCAGTATTTCTTCACCTCCACGTACCAGAGTGTCGTGGTCAATCCCATAGAGGGATTCAAATATTTCCGGTTCAATTCCATGGAGAAATTTGGCCAGGGCGTTTGCAGGAAGTGGATTGCCTGCCTCGTCAATGACATCTTTAATTCGTTTTTTCCGACGCTGAAAGATGAGCTCTTCTCCATCACTGTTTTCTAGGCAGCCACCCACCAGCAGTTGATCATAGTTATGAAGAAAATTATCGGGTGTTTGTTGGGGGAACCCGTAGAGCAAAGCCTTGAGAGCCCGAAGTGAGCTGCTTTTTCCCGCCTCGTTCGGGCCGTAAATAATATGGAGCCCAGGTTCTTTGGAGTGAAACTCCAGCGTTCGGTCGGTAAAGGGGCCGACGGCCTTTAAATCCAGGCGCTTAAGTTTCATTAAATCCTTCCGTGTTGGAGGAGTTTAGCGATCAACAAATTCTGCACTTCCGTGCGCAGCTCTGCCATTGTATCCGGTGATGGATCAAGAAAGGGTTCCTCGCCTTTATGAATCTCAGGCGGTAACTTGCTTTGTAAATTGGCCAGCTCCGGCACCAGCGCGGTGAGCGTGTCACTATCAAGTTTTAGTTCTTGAATGGATTGCAGCAGTCCGGTAAGAGCGGTGTCCGCCCCTGCAATCTCTTCGAGGGTCACGGCGCGCCTTGTCTGGAATTTTACCTTTTCAAGCCATATATTACCGAGTCCGGCTCCAATGCCCCGGAACTCTTCGGTCCATTGTGCGGTACGCTCAAGAAGCTGGGCATGGACGGGACAGCGACCGGTTAAAATGAGGCGCAGGGCGAGAGGTCTGCCGTTTGCTCCTGCAATCTCCAGCTCAAATGCCTGTCGGACAGCATCATAAATACTATTGGTAGTTTCGCACGGTGACAGATCAACCCGGCAGGTGGCCCAGCGAAGGACATCAAGTTCACATACCCGGACATCGGTAATTCGACCATCCTCCACGGTGACTAAAGTGGCACCTTTTGTGCCGGTTTCCCGGATATGACGGCCCTGTATATTGCCGGGAAAGACAATCCATGGGTCATCTGCGACAATCTCGCGTTTGTGGACATGGCCTAAGGCCCAATAGTCATACCCCTTCGATTTCAATTCATCCAGGGTACACGGCGCGTAATCTTCGTGTCCTTCCCGGCCGGTCAGAGAGGTGTGGAGCAGACCGATATTGAAATAGCCGGACTCGTGTCGGGGATATTGCGATGCCAGATTCTCGGTGACTGCGCGGGAGGGATAGCTCTGGCCATGGATAATGACGCCAAGATTTTCGAGTCGTATCGAAGCTGGTTTTTTAGCAGGAAAAATCGTCACATTTTCAAGCGGAGGCATGGTCCTGGTAATCTGATTGGCTGCATCGTGATTGCCGGAAACGATAAAAACAGCAATTCCCGCCCTGTTTAGTCTGCCCATTCGGCTGGCAAAGAACAGGCCTGTGTTGTAATCCTTCCAGTCAACATCATAGAGATCGCCGACTATCAGCAGAAAATCAACAGCCTGCTCAATCGCCAGATCAATACAATTATCAAATGCCCGCCTTGTTGCTCCCCGAATCTCCTCAACAGGGGCGTCCTCGTGGGATTCCAGTCCCTTCAAGGGGCTGTCGAGATGTATGTCGGCGGTATGTAGAAAGCGTATCATCTGTCTCGCCTAGGAGCCTGTCCGAGAATGCCCTTTCGGAGTCTACGCTTACCTGCCCAAACTCTTCGGAATTCCCAAAAAATAATGCTCGCAGGTAAGCGACCGGAGGAAGACTCCGATATCACATATATGAGCCCGTTGATTTACTGTTTTTTGCCCGATATCGGCGTTATTCGGAAAAAACAATCCTCGGAATATCAACTATATGCCTGTGGTTGTTTTTTCCGAATGCCTTGATCTCGAACAAAACACCTAGTAAATCAACAGACTCATATATGGCTGTGCTTATTTTTTTAAAATTTCTCGATTTTGAACAAAATGCCTATTCTCGGACAAGCCCCTGAAAAGTAAAAGGTTCAAAGTAAAAAGACACCAATGGTGCCTGGTTTTCAAGCCAATAATTAATAACTTCAGTTATTTTAAAATCTTGGGTGAGCCTAATAATTTCTACAAAACAGCAGGTTGTAAGTCAATAGCTATTCTCGGACAAGCTCCTTGTAGGTAAAGGAGTATGGTAAATATACGCTGCCCCATCCTGAAGTCCGGTTGGGGCAGTTCATATATAAATCAATAAAAAGGATTGGCGGCATAGTGCTTGCCGTCAAAGCTGGTGAAAAAGACTTGGGGCGGTTTGGGTAAGCCGGCAATCTTCCAAGCTTTCATTGGGTCGACAAATTCGTCTGTTATACAGCTGCGGGATCCTGCATGAACCTTCTTGCAGACATAGCCGAGAATTGGAAAGGATGAATACTTTTGATAGTATTCCCTGAGAAACAGCACAATGTCCAGTTTCGACTGGTTCAATTCGTCAATGCCTTCATGTTCGGCAAGGGCCTTGGCGATCTCTTCATTCCAAACCTCCGGGGCGCTTAAAAAGCCATCCTGATCAACCTCTATCTTAGTATTTCCGATATCTATTTGAGACATGATGTACCTCCTCCAGATGAGTGAAAACTGACAATCAGAAGAAATTGGCAATTTCTGTTGCCTGCACTGCCACCGGCAGTGTCACTTCTGTCTTCCACACACAATAGTCAGGGTCAGTTTTCTCATATAATATTGTAGTAATAAGAGGCTGGTTGTCAATTTGCTTGTGGAGAAAATCGCCTGGCGTCTAGGTGGTGTAAAGTGTGGACTTTTCGTAGATAATTTTGTGAATAAGGGCTGCTAAGTAGTCGATTTAAAGCCTTGAGTGTTTGGGATTGGGGTTTTTATAAAGAGTGGAATTGGGCAAAAAAAAACGGCTGTCTCAAAAGAGACATCCGTTTTGTCACACCTTCGTTGGGAGCCTTAAGACTCTTTTTTATGTTGGGCCCGCATGCTTTTTGCGAGTTCCTTTATCTCGCCAAGGTCTTTGGTCATTTCATTCCAGCCATACCAGTAGGCATAATCAGGATTGACATGGAAGAATCCCTGGTAGGCACGCATACGATGTTTCATATACATCTGCACGAGGACCTGATCTATGTAAGAGAGTTTATCCAGATCTTTGTCCCAGCTCTCACCATTGGTGTGCATGAAAGTGAGCAGAAAGGGATAATTTGCCGGATAATTGGCGGGCTTTTCGATAATTCCTTCCTGGTAGAGAGCAGCAATGGTCTCTATGGCTTCGGCCATCAATCGGTCAGCTTTCATCATGATCGAATCGCCCATATCAAGCTGCTGCTTGGCATAGGTAGGGGAGTGACATTGGGAGCAGGTGACCAGCATCTTGTCCCTCTCTTTCTGCCATGACTCCTGGTCGAGCTTGGCCATCCGTACGGCTTTTACCGCATCAAGGATTGGGGTGGGGTTACCGGTTACCGGGTCGAGAACTCCGAGAGCTTTCAAAATCGTTACCCGATCCGCTGCCGCCTGTTTATCGTCCGGCAGGGGCAGACGTACTCCGAGAAAGCCCCAGGCAGTTTCATTGGTGTGGGTACCATCAGGCAGGTGACAGGTCTGACAGGTCGGTGCCGCAGCGCCTTCCGGCAGATCGCCATTCTGTTTGGCGAACCAGCGCATGCCGTGTTTGGAGCTGGACCACATCTCCCATTGCGGATGGTCGTAGCCCATATGGCATTGCTGGCAGGCACGGGGATTTTGTGCCTCTTTTTTAGAGAAGCTGTGGCGGGTATGACATTCATCACAGGAATTGGTCTGGTAACGGTATCCTTTCGCCAGTTGATCCTTTTTTTGTTCGTCGCTTTTGATACCCATGTTATGGCAACCACCGCAACCGCGACCGCCTTCGATCAATTCGTCTGGTGCCGCGTGGGTGGCCGGGATTGCATTGAGCGAGGTCCAACCAAAATTGTGTTTTCCGTGGGAAAACTGATCAAATTGGTCTTGGTGGCATTCAGCACAGACTTGTTCATCGGGCAGTTTGGCCTTTTGGGAGTCTTCGGCTGTGTTGTGATCTTCACCATGGCAGGTAGAGCAGGTAACGTCATTTTCAGCATGGGCACTGACATTGTAATCTTGTACCATTCCTGGTGAGACTTTGGTGTGGCATTCGATGCAGGCATCATTTGCCATCGTGTTCCCGGACATCAGAAGCAATACTGTTGCTCCTGCCAGCATGATCAACATGTTTTTTTTCATTTTCCCCCCTCTGTTAAATGTTAATTAGTTCCAATCCGAAAACTGTTCTTTCGGAGTCTACGCTACCTGTCCTGTCTCATCGCTATGCGCAAAATTTTTTCGCATGCCTAGATCTCGAACAAAATTCCTGGTTTTCGGATGGAAACCGAATAAATCTTTTTGTCAGAAACAATCTATCAGAAAACGTACAGTAAAGCTTCAGTAAATCTGACTAGTCTGCGGCAATATCCTTTTTTTGACCATGGAATGGATTTGATAAAGGAACTGAAACAGGTTAGGGTAAAGTCGAGATACGGGAAGGTTGAAAGTTACAGTTCGACTGTGACTGGGAATGATTAATAACTCTATAACTACTTTGAATAAAAACATTATTTATACCACAACGATCTTTTTAGCCCTTACTCTATTCGTTTTCAGTGCGATAGTGGCCAGTGGTCACCCTGTTGGCGGAGTGGTGCAGAGGACAGTGGTATCAGACCTCGCCAATGCCATCCTCATTGAATATAATACCCATTTCGAACCGGAAGCCGTACTTACTCTGCATCCGGACAAAGATTTTAACGGCGTCTTTGATGCAGCTGAACGTAAAGAATTTCTCGAACGTGCTCACCAGCTCCTCTTTCCGAATATTACCTGTACGCTGGACACAAGAAAACTTGACCTTAAGGAAATGGACCGACGGTTGAGTCTCGAGGCTGCGGGGGATTTCAAAAATGGAGTGAACACTAAATTCGTCTGGCGTGTCTCACTGATGCAAGAAGGGCGGGCAGCGGATGGTCTGCTGAGGATAATCGACAATAATTTCAAGGCTGGTGAAATGAATCAGCTCAGCTACGTTGTCAATGTCCTGGATAAAAACGGTCCCATGGCTTTAGTGGGTGAAGGGCGGGAGCTTGTCCTGGATTTGTCGCCTCAATACAGAGCCATTGCGGGGTTGGAAGGGGTGCTGCCAGCCAGCTTACAGGAATCCCCGGAGTCTGGACTGTCGACAGTGAGCGAGAAAAATAGTGAACCGGAAACCGATTCGCTCATAGCCTTTTTAAAAAATGGTTCCGGCGGAGTCAGACTCTATCTGGTTGGTTTTTTAACTGCCTTTATTCTCGGAGCCTTTCATGCCCTCAGTCCAGGTCACGGGAAGGCCATGGTGGCGGCATATCTGGTCGGCACGCGGGGCCGTGTTGTTGATGCGGTACGACTGGGAGTTGTGGTGACGGTGACCCACGTCATCTCTGTTATTGTCCTTGGATTCGTGGCCTTGGTGCTGTCCCGCTACACCCTGTCGCAGGATTTTTATCCGTGGCTTGGAGTTGCCTCGGGTGTTTTGATATTTCTGACTGGGTATTTCCTGCTGGCCAGAACGGCACTTGCTTCGACCAGCCATAGTCATCATGATCACGGTCACGATCACAGCCATGGTCACTTACACAGTCATGCACTCGATGGCGAGGAGCACGATGATCGGTCACAGAATAGTCATTCGCTCAAAGAGATTATTTCGTTAGGTGTAGCGGGGGGGCTGGTGCCTTGCCCCAGCGCCATTGTTATCCTGTTGTTTGCAGTTGCCGTCAATCGCATTGTTACCGGGCTTATGCTCATCTTGAGTTTTAGCCTGGGGCTGGCCGCAGTGCTCATCCTTATTGGGGTATTAACGGTTACTGCGTCCCAGCGCCTTGAACGACTAGGTTCAAGCGTCGGGTGGATCAAGCGTTTGCCAATTTTTACCGCCGGCATCATCATGGTTCTTGGTGTTGCCATCGGCCTGAATTCGCTGTATCAGGCAGGAATTCTTATCTTAAATATCTGACACCCCACAAGGGGGTATTGAACTGAATGACAGGCCTTCAGGAGTAAGGCACTAATCGTCGTGTTTGCCGATATCTGATAATAGAGTAAATATCAATTAATAACGGCGCGCTAAATGTATTCCGGCTAGCATGCAGCGTATCGATCCACCTGCTAACTCAATGGTTGGAACAGATAGTTCAACAATCCGGGCGGACTCCTCAATGTCTTCCCTCTGTTGCCTGGTAAGCGATGCTGCGGCCCGAGCGGAAATCGCCAGAATGCGGTCATTGCCGGCGGACAGTTCAATGGCATTGCCGGCAAACTCATTTATCTGATGATTATCAAGAGCAATAACTCTTCGTCCCATTTCAGCTAATCTTGTTCTGATTTCTTCCCGCCTGTCCGGATCGCTGATGATGTCGAAACCGACCATGGCAAAGTCGGTGGCGATACACATCATCACATTGGTATGGTAGATTGATTCGCCATGCTCATCGGTAGTGTCGAAGGCCATTGGCTCAAAATTAAAATGGGTAGAAAACCGTTCCAGGGGGATAGGATCGGCTCTGTTCGACCTTGCAGTGTAGGCAACTCGTGCTATGTGATCCAGTACCATCGCCCCGGTGCCTTCAAGGAAGAGATCATCATATTCCAGGCAGGAGTAGTCTATTACATCCTGAACCCGATATTCGGCCTTGAGCATTTCAATAACATCGTAGCGCCTTTCCCTCCGGCGACTGGGATTGTACATGGGATAAATGGCCACATGGCCACCGGGATGGGTTGAAAACCAGTTGTTGGGAAAGACGGAATCAGGAGTTTCCTTTTCGCCCCGGTCTTCAAAAATATGCACCTTCACCCCCTCTTCCTCCAGGCGGGCGGCAACAGCTGTTACTTCGTCATACGCTGCTTTGGCAATTTCTTTCGGGGAAAGTTGACCATCGGTTCTCTGAAAGGCATTGTCTGAGGCGGTTTCCGGATTTGGGTGGAAGCGGTGCGGTCGGATCATGACGACTGCACCGGGGGCTTGAATAAATCTTGAGGTCATGGTTGGTTCTCCAGGAACAACGGATGTTTTTTACAACGAGAAAGATCTGGCCTGGGCAACCTCGATAGCCAGCTGGGAGCGGGAGTTGGCGTCCTTTGGCAGGTTTTTATTACTGCACCACTCAGGAAATGTTTCGGGGTCGATAAAGACCTTGATGACCTGATCTCCTCCTGCCTCGACTTCTGCCCTCTTTTCTTCGGCACGGGCAAGCCAGTGCTGAAAGGTTGGCGGGAGCAACTCGGCATCATCGAAAATTGTGAGCAGCTCTGCATAATGCTCTTCTTTATACCAGACCATGGCCTGAATTGCCGGTTGTCTGGCAGGCTCCTGCTTCTTTGCGGCCTTTTCTTTAAGTTTTGCGACAGTCCTTCCTGACCCGGTTTGCGTTTTTTTCTTAACCATCAAAATCACCTGCTATGTGGAATGCGAGAGCACATGCTCTGGTTGTAAGCTTTACCTGAAAATACTTTACCTGAAAATATATGGGTTCAAAATATATGGGTTCAAAATATATGGGTCCAAAACATAATCATCGACGAGGGGATGTAAAGCGAGAAGCCTTGAACGCTGTTAGTCTATCAAAATAGGCAAAATAAGCAAAATAGCCGGTACTAACCACGGTAAACGGTAAAATAAGCTGGGATTCTTTTCAATGCCGCTCGACGGTACTCAGTTCAGTCCCCCCTTCGAGGGGGATAAGTGCCTCGAAGGTCTCTCTACGTTCGCTATCTGGAGGTAACTTTAAGTTTACAATTACAAAAAAAATACGGAAAATACGGTTCTTCCGCAATCATGAACAATCGCCAACGGTTGCCTGTTTGGCAAGAATCCTTAGAGTGTCGTCAATAAGTGCCAATGATGGAATTGCTTTTTCTTCCATTCTCTGCGTTATGGAAAAAATTTTATCCTCGGAGGTAAGCACCCTCGAAAGCAGGACATAAACTCCGACCCCGATATCAATTATATGCCTGTGGTAAAATTTTCTCCATACCTTGAACTTGATCGAAAGATCTAATTTCCAAGGTACCCTTTTGTGTCCCCTTGTGGTGAATAAAAACCTTCAAGAAATTCTTACTTTAAGAGACACAAAAAGAATTTCCGAGGTATTAAAGGTCAGTCACAGATGATATTTCAGCCCAGAAGTCTGCAACAGCGGACATTATTCTTTATCCTGGCCCCGACGCTTCTGCTTCTTGTAATTCTCTCTGTCGGCGGCTTTTTATTTGTCCGGAATATTCTTCTGGGACAATGGGGTGAGACGGCAATCGTAAAATTACAGCGAACAGCCCATCTCATTGATATGGAACTGCGCAGGCCCAAAGAGTTGCTTTCTCTTTTACAGAGTGCCGATGATGCGGATGTCAATCGCCAAATATTTACCCTTATTCTCAGACAGGTAGAAGAACTCGAAGGAGTCGTCGGGGTGAATGTTGAGTGGCCGAAAGAGGACTTCCCTAAAGCAGAAATGGGTGGAATGGCAGCAATGAAATCACCAAAGGAAATGATGCATCGATATCGCCTGGAGCGATTCGAGGTTGGCTCACCGAGGTACGACAACAATCTGAATAACAGGACTGTGTCGTTAATATCTGAATTTAAAAATAAAGGTGAGAAGATTGTGGGTAGGGTAGAGGTTCTCATCTCCTTTGATAAATTGATTGATCAGATTCTCAATGCTCCCTGGTGGAAGAGCAATAAGGCATATTTGATAGATGGTGCAGGCGATGTCCTGATAAGCACCGCTCTTGAGTTAGGGCTGGAAGATTATTTTCCCATGCGTGCCTTTGGTACCGTCAACGCCCTCGAAAAAGAAACCTTGGCGGCAATGCAGGACAATAATTCCGGCACAGTTTTTGGCCCCGGATCTCCCCCTGAAGAGATAAGTGGCTTTTATCATCTCAAGGAAGCTCCATGGACCATGGTGATTATGGCTCCTGGTGAAAAAGTACTGCAGCCTATTATCCGCTTTAAGCTTTTTTATATCCTCACTATTACCATCTGTATTCTCCTTATTCTGTTTTTCATCAGGCAGGCAACAAATCGGGTAACCACAAGAATAAAGGAAGTTTCCGCTGCGGCCGATGATCTGGCCAAAGGAAAATTCAGCTCTCCTCTTTCCATTACAACCCGTGATGAAGTAAGTGAATTGGCCCAAAGTTTTAACAAAATGACTGGGCAGCTGAAGCAACGGCTGGCAATGAAGGAAGAAATTAATATAGCTCGAGAGATTCAGCAAAATCTCCTGCCAAGGGACAGCTTTTCGGCCGAAGGGATCGTGGCTAGCGGCAGGAGCCTCTACTGTAATGAAACGGGAGGCGATTACTTTGATATCATCAAGTTTCCAGGTAATGACAGGAAAGTAAGTTTGGTTGTGGGAGATGTGGTTGGCCATGGGATTGGTGCGGCCCTGCTGATGACTACGGTGCGAGCTCTGCTTCGTTGCCGGGTGTTTCTGCCCGGTCGTTTGGATGAAGTAATAAACGATGTGAACAGACTCCTATGGCAAGATACGAGTATATCTGGGAATTTTGTTACTCTGTTTTATCTGGAAGTGGACCGGATGCAAAATAGTATACGCTGGGTACGGGGCGGTCACGATCCGGCTATGGTATATTCTCCTGCCAGCCGAGAATTTGCAGAGCTCAGGGGAAATGGTGTGGCTTTGGGGGTTGATGCAGATTGGAGATTTGAGTACAACGAGATGCCGGTGGCTGATGAAGAACAACTTATTCTGATTGGCAGTGATGGGGCCTGGGAGGTAGAAAATGGTACTGGAGAGCATTTCGGCAAAGAACGTGTCAGGCAGATACTCGCTGCATCCAGCGATTTGCAACCGGATGAAATCCTGCAGGCAATAATTGAAAGAATTAATGCATTCAGGGGGGAAATACCCCAAAATGACGATATAACTCTTGTCGTTGTCAAAACCTGCTGATTCGCCGAATGGCTGCGCACTGGACCTTGACTAGGAGGTTGTCCGAGAATGCCCTTTCGGAGTCTACGCTTACCTGCCCAAACTCTTCGTTATTTGCAGAAAACAATGCTCGTAATATCAATTATATGACTGTGCTTATTTTCTGAAAATGCCTCGGTTTTAGATAAAATTCCTATTCTCGGACAACCTCCTAGATGAAAAAAGAAAAAGAGATAAAATCCCCCCTTGTCCAGCAGATAATTGCTGTAATGTTTCTCAGGCTGCTGATTAATACCTGCAGGCGCTTTGTGTACCCTTTTGCTCCGGCGCTCAGCAGGGGGCTTGATGTGCCTCTCGCCGCTATTACCTCTATAATCGCCACCAGCCAGATGACTTCTCTGCTGGGACTGTTCAGTGGGCCGCTGGCTGACAGGATTGGCTATCGCTTTATGATGCGGACCGGTCTTGCTCTGCTTGCTGTGGGCATGTTGCTGTGTGGACTTTTACCTACATATTGGCCAGTGTTTATTGGTCTGGTGGTCGCAAGTTTTGGCAAAACGGTATTTGATCCCGCTATTCAGGCCTTTATCGGACGTAACGTTCCTTTTGCAAGACGTGGCAGGGTGATAGGTGCTGTGGAAACCGCCTGGGCGGGCAGCACTTTGATCGGTATTCCCGCCCTTGGTCTGATAATTGAGCACGTCGGACTCAATAACTCATTTTTTATCCTGGCATTTCTCGGAGCGATAGGCTGGATATTCATTAGCCGGGTTATTCCTCCAGATGAGCAAAACATTGATTCGAAAAAAGAGAGAATAAGTCTGCTCGCCTCCCTTAAACAGCTTTTGCAGATTCGTCCTGCTGCCGGTATGCTTGCCTTCGGTTTTTGGATATCCATTGCCAACGACAGCTTGTTTGTGGTCTACGGGGCCTGGTTTGAACAGGATTTTCTGGTCAGCCTCGTTACGCTTGGATTCAGTACCGTGGCAATTGGTGCCGCCGAACTCATCGGCGAATCACTGACCGCGATCTTTTCCGACCGCCTGGGATTAAAGAGGGCTGTCATCTTCGGGCTCTGCCTGGCAATATGTGCTTATCTGCTCCTGCCTTTTATCGGCAGAACATTGCCGCTGGCGATGGCAGGAATGTTCTGTGTCTTCCTGGCCTTTGAATTTACCATCGTTTCCAGTTTTACCCTCTGTACAGAGCTGATGCCCAAGGCCCGGGCAACGATGATGTCCGGTTTCTATGCCACTGCCGGTGTCGGCCGGATGATTGGCGTTCTCATCGGCGGCTTTCTCTGGCACACTGGGGGAATCACCGCTGTCGCCTGGACATCGGCAGGTTTTACCTCTATTGGCCTACTGTCGCTTCTCTGGGGCTTGCATGGTTGGCAGCGGCAAAACCCTGAAGAAGAACTGAGTAAATTCCAGTAGGGTTGGGTTTTGCAAGGAGGTGAATGTGTCTTATTTCTGTTTGAAATCGGCTGAAACGATGCCGTACCTCCGCATGATCCTTTGCAGAGCCTGCCTTTCCAGCCCACAACCAGTCGCGGCGTTGGTAACATTGCCCCCGTACCTGGTAAGCAGATTGCGCAGATAGTTTACTGAAAAGTGAGAGATGATTATAGCCTTGGCATCATTATAGTCAGCGGTGTACAAACTTTCAAAATTATTAGCCTCAGGCTGTTTATCATCGTCGGCGGGGTCACTGAAATCGGCGAGACCCACATGCCCTCCGGCGGCAAGAAGGACGATACGTTTGACACTGTTTTGCAGTTCCCGTATATTACCCGGCCATTTTTTCAGATAGAGATGTTGGAGCAGGTCCGTTGACAGGACGAGGTCCTCCCTGTCGTATTGGCGTTTGAACTGTGCCAGGAAGTGGTGAATGAGCAATGGCACATCCTCCTTCATCTCTTCAAGATTTGGCATGACTGCGGTGACAACATTAAGGCGATAAAAGAGATCCTCCCGAAATTCCCCGGTTCGAATTTTGGCTTCCAGATCCTGATTGGTGGAGGCGACAACACGAACATCTACTTTCATTGTTTTGTTTTGCCCGAGTGGCTGAATCTCTTTTTCCTGGAGTACCCGTAAAAGTTTGGTCTGGACAGAAATGGGAATGTCGGCTATTTCGTCAAGAAGGATGGTTGAACCATGTGCTTCGAGGAAGAGGCCTTTTTTCTCCTGCATTGCACCGGTAAAAGCTCCCTTGCTGTAGCCAAAGAGTTCACTCTCAAGAACATTTTCTGGCAGAGCAGGGCAGTTGACGGTAATCATCTGTCGTTTTTTACGTTTGCTTAGCTTATGCAAGGCTCGAGCAGCGACCTCTTTTCCTGTTCCACTCTCGCCCCTGATCAGCACTGTAGCATCGGTATCTGCAACCTTTGCCAACAGGTCTAAAACCCGCCTGAGTGCGGGGCTCTGCCCGATAAAGCCCTCAGGTTGTGCAAGATCGCTCAGTCTCTCCCGCAGTTGATAATTTGCCCGCAAAAGGGCAGTGCGCTCCAGGCCATTGCGGATGACCCGAACAATATGATCTTTGTCGAAGGGTTTTTGCAGAAAGTCATAGGCACCATTCTTCAGGGCCTGGACTGCCATATCAATGGTGCCGTATCCGGTCATGATAACGACGGAGATCGTTCGATCGTGTTCCTGGATTTTATTTAGCAGTTCCAGGCCGTCAAGATTGGGCATCTTGATGTCGCTTAAAATCACGTCAGGTCGGAACTCTTGCAATTGCTCGAGAGCAACGAGGCCGGATGGGGCAGAGATAACATCGGCGGCACATTTTTTCTCAATGACTAAGCGCAACATCGACAGCATGTCGGGTTCGTCGTCAACGACCATCACCAACTTGCGGCTGGTTATTTTTCCATCAGTATTTTTCTTTGTCATTGGATAATTTCTGAGCAGCAAGATACTGGAAATAGCGTTGGATGAATTTGCCTGATACGGTTTCTCTGCTGCTCACCTCTGGAGGGGGGCTGTTTGTTGCATCTTCTCCGAAAAGAGCGATAAATACTTCTGCTGATAGAAGGGCCAGTTCTTCCTGTATCTCCTGAATATCGATCCTTTCTTCATTGCTGCCATGGATCCTGCAATGCACAGGTCTGTACTGGTGCAAAAGACACTTGTTGTCCTGATGAAGTGGACATGTTTGTCCCGTCTGTGTTGCCTGCACACTGCTGGCATTATCAACGGTACCATTGGTAGCCGCCAGGTCTATGGCGCGGTTTCTCTGTTTGGCTGAAAGAGATATATTAACCTTATTATTCAAATACAGGGCTTCTATAGGCGCAAGATTAAATGTGTCGTTGCAGTCACCTGCCTTGGCACAGCATTCAGAATCAGCGGGAGTGGTCAGGGAGTCTATTTTACGCAGTAACTGTTCGTAGCGAGCATAAAATTCACTCAGATCGGCACCGGAGCGGTTTTCAGCAGAAGGTTCGTCTATCTTAAGTTTTCCCTCTTTTTTGCCAAATTTTCTAAGCAGCCACCACTGGGAAAAATTAGTCGGGTTGGCACGGGTATTTTTTAAGATCTTCTCAGCCTTTTTCATGCCCAGGCCCCTTCTGAGCAGATAGGCCGTGACAAAGGTGCCTGTTCTGCCAATACCATGATGACAATGAACGAGAACTTTTTTGCCGAGATAAATTGCTTCATCCAGCCATTCGAGTGCCTTTTCCATTTCCGCCATCTTAGGGGCATGTTCGTCTGGGATGGGCAGATAAAACACCTCAAAACCGGATGTCTCTTCTAAGTCATGGAGGTCGGAAAATTCCTCGCAGAGATTCACAATAGCATCGATCCCCTGCTTTTTAATGTTGTCGAGTTCGGCGTAGGACATCGGAGCCTGTCCCACTGCAAGATTTTTGGTGACCCAAGTGAGAAGATATGCGGACATGATAAAGAATTTCCGTAAATTAAAAAAAATGGTATCTGAAAAAAATCGTCTGATTTATTGATAATACCGTATCTTCCTTGATTTGTACTATCTTGAGTAACTTTTAGCCTTCCTGAGAGAATGAATACCGCCCGTTGTAAAAATCATCCACACAATTTTCAACCATCTGTTCATTTTCCAGGACCATGTCCATCAGTTTTGTGGCTCCAAGCAGGCGTCCTAACATATCGAGTTTTTGTTGCATCACACTGCTTTCCATGCTGGGGAGCTTGGCCTCGAGCAAATCACCTTTGTGTTCTACATCAAAGTCAAGGCGCTCCAGAACACGAGAAATAAAATCTATTCTTAGTGAGCGGTGATCGTAGTCCCCGCCGCCACCTGCAAAACGGAGCATGCAATGATTTTCTGCAATGTTTTCTCCGCACATAACATCGACAATGGTGAAATGATAGCCAAACCTGATATTAAAGTGAAGGTAGTCTGCACCGATGACAGCATAACTGGCAAAAGCAAAACTGTCTCTTTTCGGTGGAACACCTCCAGATAGCTCAATTCTGTCATATGCATCCCAGTCAAAGGGCTTTTGTTTCCATTGCACATCAGGATGACTCAGTCCCTTCCATAGTGCCTGAAAAGGTACAGATGCCACAGTATTGAGGGGTACTCCTTGACCTTTATTGATCCTGGCTGAAATTCCATCGCCCACATCAAAGAGAAAAACATCAAGTGGCATGTCGGCTACAAGCCGTAATGAACCCCGCCCTGTACCTGGTTTATCAGCGGTAAACATGGACATCAAAGCTTTTTCGTGACAGAACCTGATAATGTCGTGCATTGACCGGCAGCCTTCAGGTGTGAAATTTTCTCCCGCCGGATCAATCAGCTCTAGAGGCGTTATGAACTTCAATGCTTGTCGAAGAACTCGATGGTAGGGGCCGGTTGCTGACGAGGGTGCTTCTTTTTGAATCAGTTCATCTATTTTCCCTTGGTAGACAGCGCCCCTTGTCCCATCTACCGTCAGAAGCATTCCGGGCTCAAAAAGGTTGCGTGCATCGGTGATACCAGCGAGAAAAGGGACTCCGAATTCTCGAGCTACAGTGGCAAAGTGGCTTGCTCGACTTCCGTGTTCGGCAATTACCGCCGAAAGCCGATTTATTACTTTTACCAGGGTTGGCGGCGCATCACGGGTGACAAGAATTGCTCCTACGGGTACATCCTCGAGCTTATGGGTGCCATCCACCTGGTATACCACACCTGTTGCCACTCCGGCTGACGCCCTTTCGCAGCCGTTAAGCAGAGCAACATGGTTATGGTCTGTATTTTCTGCTGATTCTTCATTTTTATTTGACAGGTGCAACGATCTGGCCTGGAGAATATAAAGCTTACCTGTAAGATCTATTGCCCATTCAATATCCTGGGGAGTGTTGAAAAAATCGGCTATAAGAATTCCCAGCTCGGCAATTTCCACAGCCTGGTCATCTGATAAAACTGCATCGCTGGTCTTTTTGGATACAAGAGTGGAAGGCTTTTCTCTGGTTAACACATAGTAGTCAGGAGTAATCACACCGCTGACGAGTTGGTCTCCCAAACCAGAGCTAACGTGCAGATGGAGGTGATTTCGTCCAATTTTCTCATGAGTTACTCCGCTCGTATAAAGGACCCCGCTACTCTCTGCTTCAACCATCTCTTGAATAAGGACAGACATTGCTGTCTCTTCATCGCCCAGTCCCTGACTGATACGGTAAAAAAGTGCCTCAGCAGAATATTTCGAGGCTAACACCTCTCTATACGCCTTACCAATATTTTCACGGGGTATGTTGAGGATTGTCGAATACAGCCCGGCAAATGAGAACGCACCATCCTCACTGACAGCGCTACTGCGAACTGCAACGTATATTTGATTGCCGGTTGCCCCTCCCCAACTGTCATACAGCGTAAGCATGGCCTCCTCGATATCAGCGGGTATTTCTGCACCGAGGATGAGCTCAGTTAAACGCTCAGATATGAGATTAAGTGAATGAGGCGAGTTGATGTTGAGTACTGCAAGAAGCTCATCGATTGCCCCTCGAAGGTCATTGTATTCAATAAAATAGTGGTAGCCACTGGTCGTTACAGCAAAGCCACGTGGTACGGGGGCGCCGAGTTCGTTTTGCAGGATGGCAAGATGTTTGGCCTTGTTGCCGAGTTGTTTACTCTTAGTAGATATCTCACTTAAAGAGCGGATAAAGGGGGGGGCAAATTCAATTTTTGGCGGGGCAAGCAGGAAGCGAGTGTAGAAATCAAATTTTTTATGGTAACTTCTGAGTGATGTATAATTCCCTGGATCCATAATATCCAGAGAATCTATCATTCCGGCGACTTGTTCAGAAAAGACTGTGAATCGCTGTCGAATACCGGCGAAATCTTCGCGCTGCCCATCGTGGAGCAGGTCTTGAAATTCGGCCATCTGCTCATGGCAGGCAATGTCAAAACTGAGGAGCAGTTTAAGGGCTTCATACTTTTCACGTAAGAGAGTTCCAGGGGCGAATATTCGGTAACTCCAGTGCTTGAAAAGTGAGTTGAGCTGCATGTACACCTCCAGGGTGTCGTCTCATTGCTGAGTTAGTAGGGGTGCTTTTGGGGAAATAAATTAACAATTCGTGCAGTTAGGGCACTCTTCTGTTTCCACTGACTTGGCTAGAGGCTCTGCTTTGAAGCGACGAAACAATTTGCCAACAACAAACCAGAGAAGATAGCCCGTCAGCAGGGAGATGAAGTAGCAGAAGATTGTACCGACAAGGATTGGCTCACCCCCACTTGAAGGGATTTGCAGGACATACTGTCTGCCAAAAATTTCAAGCATGCTCTCCGGTCGGTAAAATTCATTGATAAAAGCAAACATAAAAAAGATAGGTATTATCCTTCTGGCAAGTCCCAGCAGTAAACCTTCAAAAAAATAGTCGTAATAGGCGCGGTTGAGTTCTGCCTGGTCGATATTACGAGCCATCCTCTTGCCCTTTTCCCGGTCCTCGCAATTCATTGC
>WTAT01000140.1 GCA_013139415.1 Desulforhopalus sp. | reverse complement strand
GGCTTCTGAAAGCATAAGGTAGAGAAGGAGTGCCGAAAGAGCGTGCAGCAATATGTTCACCCCATGATATCCGACAGGATTCAATTGCCAAAAATGATAATCAACGGCGTAACTCAAAACTCTGACGGGTTGATAACTATGCCCGGCCTTAGGCGTAAAAATATCGATGACATTGGCAGGATCCAGGGATCTTATGGAAGGGTTCTCAATAACGAGAGCTGGATCATCCCAGTTGGTGAAATCATTATTGAGTGCATTGGCATATACTGTTAGAGTCAAAAGGAGTATGGCGGTGATTGAGCAAAGATGGAATTTTCTTGCGGGAGAAAGATTAAAATACCCGTTCAAGGTTGATCTTCTTTTCTCTTTGCTGATCATGTTGACACTTCTTTATCGGCTGATTTTATCAGTGCTCTTACGCCAAGCTGCCAGCCAGCCAGCAACCCCATAAACAGGGGAAGCAGGGACCATACCAATCTGTCAATGCCAACGAAAACAATCCCAGTGGACGGAGGTGTCCCGAGGTGACTGAGGAACTCAACCAGTGATGCATCTCTAACCGCAATTCCCATGGGTAAAAAGGAGAGTAGTCCTGCCAAAACAGAGGAGAAGTAAGCAAATGAAAATTCGACCATCCGTACAGTCCCCCCAAGCTCAGTAAGCACTAGCCAGCCGGCAAAAGAGTTGATCAAACATTTTGCGACAGATATGAAAACTGCAGCCGCTAGAATAGGAGCGGATAGACTATTCATATGTGCTACTAGGCTTGCAATCCATGCGTATCGATCAACGAACTTGCGCGGTAACCTGTGCAATAAGGTAATGAATCCTGTAAAAGTGCTTACCGCGGCAATCCCTATTAGGAGTCCTGCGAAGGGACCTAGGTAAATCCATCCAGACAAGCCAAGAGCCAAAGTAACCATGACGAGTACGTCTAAACACGTTGTTGTCAGCACCGCAGCCGTTCCGGCACTGAGTGGTATGCCCAAGATCCGTTTAAATAGGAAGACTCTGGCGGGTATGCCAATTTTGAACGGGCCAGCATAATTAAGTGAGTAGGATGCGAAGAGAATTATTGCTAGCCTATACAGGGAGGAGATTTTATGTATCTGCCCAAGGATGATTGAAAAATAAAAAATATGAAATAATTGGCAAATTGCAAACAATAAAAGCACTGTAAGCCATATATTGAATCTTAATTTGCAAACCATACTTAAATCAATGTATGGTATCCAGCGTAATATATACACTGTTGCAAAGATTAAAATGCACAAAGGAATTATTTTACGAAGCATGCTATATCTGCCCCAAATAGTCTTACGATGATGGAGCTAGCAAAAATATAAAGCTAGGAGGTTTACTCCAAATCCTTTTTCAGTTGAAGACGCTTGATTTGTTTTTGTAATCTGTAGACTTGATTTCTAAGGTGATTGTTTTGTGATGCTACAAATGCAAAGCAGAAAAACTGACTACCCATAATCAAGAGTATTATCATAAATGGGATCAATGGTCGGCCAGGGTTTAAGGTACCAAGATATCTCAGCCATACAATGTAGCATCCGATCAGAAAGCCTGAAAAGATTAAGAAAAGACCTGCTAAGCCGAAGAGGAGGATCGGTCTCTCGAAAATCGAGAAGACCAAATGAGTAACCGATGTCTTTCTAAACTTAAATTTTGACTTTCCCCTTTGTCTGCCGCTTAAAGTTGCAGGAATCTCTTTCACCCTAAATCCAAGGGCACACACCTTGGAGAGAATCTCCAAATGAATCTCCTTGCCTTCAGAGTCCAATGCCAGAGACTGTAGTACCTCCTTCCTATAACCTCGGAGGATACATGTAGATGTCTTAAAGGGTTGCGGGAAGGTAAAAGCCAAGATCTTATTGCCTAGCTTACTGATAAAAAGACGCCAGGGATTTACCCCAACGACCTGTCCGCCTTTCATGTAAGCACTACCCAAGACCACGTCATTCATTTGTTCAGGGTCTATGAGTTCGTCATAGATTCTCAGGATATGGTCGGGACTGTAGGTCAGGTCACAGTCTATGGTTACGACATACCGCCCCCAGGCATGTTCAAAGCCAGTTCTCAATGCTTTTCCTCTGCCACTGTTCACAGGATAAGATATGACACGCAAATTATCTATTTCTTCTTCTATTTCTTGAGCTATTTGAAGAGTGGAGTCAGTACTGCCATCGTTAACTAGTAGCAATTCCCAAGTTTTATCAAATTCATTAAATACTTGTTTAATCATTGATACGGTATTTCTTATATTTTCAGCTTCATTAAACATGGGTATAAGTACAGTCAATTCCACCTCATTTATTTCTTCTCTACCGTTTCTATTTGAAACTATATGAGAAGTTATCATTTTTAATATCCTTTCATCGTCTTTCTTGTCTACTTTTTGCTCTAAAAAGGTGCTGAAAGACGCATTTTGTTTAACGTAATATTATCCAGAGCATATGGATGAAACAGATATCTCAAGCATATTTTATGCCAAGAAACGTCCGGTTTTCCCCGGTGGTAGCCCACTAGAACCAATCAGCTTGGTTTACCATAACGCCTAGAGAACTTCTTTCACCCTAGTATTTTCGAAATAGGCGGTGTTTTTATTGCCCATCTCCTTCAATCCTATCTAAACTTTGTACTTGCACTACTGTTGAGGGAAATTATATGATTTAAAATGGTATTCAGGCAAGGCAGAAAATGGCCTGTCATCGCTGAAGTGTAGGCTTTTATTTTTTTTGGATGTGTGCCGATCAAAAGGACAGATATA
>WTAT01000381.1 GCA_013139415.1 Desulforhopalus sp. | reverse complement strand
CCCACAAAGGTATCATATTCAATACGGGGAGAATCTTCCTGCCATTCGCCTTTCCAGGTAAACCACTTTTTCTGGGGCTGGTCGAAAACATGAAGGGGGCGGTTGAACATCTTGGCCAGTTCCACGGCCCACCCTGTTCCGCCCTTGACAGATCCGTCTTCTTGGATCGCGCCGATAACGAAAACTTGATGACCGCTATTTACCATATGAAAGATAGTCTGCAGCACCTTTCGAATTTTGTCAGTTTCGTAGTAGGTACGGTTGAGCATGCGGGAAGCTAGTTCCATGCTTATGTCGCCCCGTTCAAGTTGTTCTTTCTCGAGGATAACAACATTTTTATCGCGGGTAAGTTTGTGGCCGTCGAAAGAATAGACAACATCTTTTATACCGGCTTTTTCGGCTATCTCACCGAATGTGGCTTCGGCACCTTTGAGACCGCTGCTGTATAGTGTGTAATCAGAAATATCCATTTAATGACTCCTTAGGTCAGGAAAAGAGTAAAATCAGTTCGGTAGCAATGTACTCATAGTTAAAGTGAAAGGCAACATTTCCTGATATTTTAAGGTGCACAGGTTACATTTTTTTTCTGCCCTTCACAAAAACACGGCAGGGGGCTGGATATCCTTCGACGGTGCACTGCGGGTTGGCTGGATCAATGTAGTCACTGAACGATTCGAATGTCATCCAGTCAGTCTGGCGTTGTTCCCTGGCAGACATCGGATGGGTCCAGAATAGATTGATGTCTGTGAAACCGGCCTTTTTCATCCAGTTGCACAGGCAACTGCCAGTGGGGACAAAGTAGGTACCTGGTACTTTGGCGTAGGTTTCGTCGGGGAAAAGGGCGAAGGGATCGTCACCGGGGATCGCTTGCGATTCGACAATGAGGGTACCCCCTGGTTTCAGGGAAAAAAGAATATCACGAAGAGTATCGATGGGAGAAGGACGGTGGTAGATAATTCCCATTAGAAACACCACATCAAAGCAAGTCTCAAAGAGATTAAGGTGTTCTATGCCAAGCAGGTCGATATCCAGTTCTGACTTACCGGCCATGGCGTTTAAGGCCTTAAAACAATAATAATGCTGCACTGATGGTTCAAAACCGAGAACAAGTCGGGGGTTCGAGGCAGCCATACGAAACATGTAATAGCCGTTGTTACAGCCAATATCGGCAATAACTTTTCCTGTCAGATTTGGTAGTTCAGGAAGGACTCGCTGCCACTTTCTCTCACTACGCCATTCTGCATCGATGTCGATACCGAACACGGAAAACGGCCCTTTGCGCCAGGGCATAAAAGCCTTAAGATTTTCGGTTATCTGCAGTCTCTCGTGGTCTGTGATTTCACCAGGTTGCCCAATAGTAATTGTGTCCCC
This sequence comes from Desulforhopalus sp., assembly GCA_013139415.1. GTDB lineage: Bacteria > Desulfobacterota > Desulfobulbia > Desulfobulbales > Desulfocapsaceae > Desulforhopalus_A. The sequence goes on along the minus strand of WTAT01000381.1, from coordinate 14,667 downwards.
GTTGCAGTCAACGTCAGCGGCAGGGAAGTGGGTGAGTTGCAGATAGGGATTTCGGTAGCGCAGAAACCCTTTTTTGTCCTGATTGACCCATTCCTGGCGCTTGGTGTGTTCTCTTATTATGGCATCTGCATGTGCCGAATCCGGTAGAAAAGAAAGGTATTTCATTGATGCAAATTCTGAGTTATGCGGGTTTAATTGCGATAAATGAGATGAAATTGAACCACTGGAAATAACTCTCGACGGACTCAAAACCGCACTTTTTCAACATGGTTTTGTTCTCTTCAGTAGAAAAAGGGATAAGTACATTTTCCAGGGCTTCGCGTTTTTTTGCTATTTCAAGTTCTGAATAGCCACGGGATTTTTTGAACCGGTGGTATATGTCGATGTATTCACGATTGAGCCGCCGATCATGGTTGATTACTTTTTCGCTGATCAGGATGATACCGCCTGGCCGCAGGCTCTCAAAGAGCCGTTGCAGAAAAATTTCACGTTGCAGGGGGCGGATAAACTGCAGGGTGTAATTAAGAATGATGCCGCCTGTCTCTGGATGGTCAAAGGTGGTGATATCTTCAAGGGAGAAGGAAAGGCTCTCCTGTTTTGAGTACAGCTCTGACTTCAGCCGTGCCTTGTCAAGCATTGGCGCTGAATTATCAATGCCAATGAATTGCAACCCTTTGTGCTCCAACTGGCGGGAAAACTCAAGTAGCGTTGTGCCTGTGGCACAGCCGAGATCGTAGACCTTGTCTCCCTGATTCAGATAAACGTTGAGCAGCTGTGCCTGAGCATCAATGACCTGCCGATAGAAGGGAATGGAACGGTCCAGCATGTCGTCGAAGACTTCAACTACCCGATCATTAAAAACAAAATCTTCCTCGACGGTATCGATATTAAAAAGCGTATCCTTATTTGAACCGGTCATATTACAAAAAGTGAGTTAGTTTCCGGATGGGAATGAGTTATTTTTTATACCAGGTCCCGTCTGGTTTTTGCAACCAGTGACCGGTCTTACCTTTTTGGGCGATCATATTTGCCCGGCGCTCACCTACCAGTGCTGCTGGGGCTCCCTGCTGCTTCGAGATGGCTCCGTAAACCATGCCACGATCTTTGTTTTCATCGGCAACAAGCTGAGGCTGTGGTTTGCTCCCGGTGCGATACTCAAGAAAACCCTTGTTGTTTTCGCCAATCGCCCCCTGGTCTTTCAGGGCGTTTATGGCAGGGATTCGCCCAGCCATTCGTTCTTTAATTCCGGCTGAGTGTACAGATGCTGCCATAAACAGAGTGCAGGCAATCAATACAAAGAAAAAGGAAGAGAGGAATAGATCCTTACGCATTTTGCACCTCATTTGTTGTTTATCGTGAACTACTCAGGCTGTGCTTCATCCAGATCGCCGAAAAAATCATCAAGAGCTCTGTCAACTTTGACATTGATATCAATGGTGATGTGAATCGGTTTAATTTCCAAGGGTTTTACTTCGACCTCATGACTGGTGCAGGCGGACTGGGACAGGAGACTAACCCAGAAGAGACCGAGGATGATACATTTTTTAAACGGTGTCATATTACATATTCTCCATAATGGATTGGATGTTTTTGCCATATTGAAAAAGATCCTGTAAGGGAAGGCGAAAATTCACATCCAGTCGTATTGGATGCTGGAGGCCGGGACCCCGATTACTTGGAATAATTTGTCCGTTTTTATAACCAAAAGGTAAAGGTTCAGCCGGTTTCCCATCCAGCTGCATCGTGATCAAAAGATCGTCTTTCTGGCTGTTAAAAGAAAGTTTTGTCCAGTTATACGAAAAATTTCCCAGGGCCTTCATTGAATAATCCAGATAGGCGCTCTTGTTGATGTCTGGTATTCCCTGGCGCAGCTGCTTTGTGTCGTTGAAGCGGACTATACCACTATTGCCGGGTGTGGAAAACAGAAATCCGTCGTCAAATACCAGTCCTTGTCTGCTGATGTGTATGGGAAGTCTGCCGTTCAGTGAGCCCTGACCTTCGGTTTGGTCAATACCGAACTGACCGAGCAATTCCGTAAAACCCAATCGGTCACAATAGAGCGTTGTCTCGAGCTCCTTCATCTCCCTGGAAAGGCTGAAACCACCGGTTTCCACTTTGCCACCGCACCAACTGAGTCGGATTTTTTCCAGGGAAATAGCTTGATCGTTTTCGATACGAAAACGAATTCGTGCATCCGATAGCTTTACCTTGCCGAGATTCAGGGAGCCGATTGTACACAGTTGGCCTCGACTGCTTTGCAGAAGTGGAAGGTGGGGAAAGACAACACCGAGATTAATATCCGACAGCTCGTTTTCACCGTGGGTCAGGGTGCCGTCACGGTAATCTACTGTGAGTTTTCCGGCAGGCACTTTGTCCTTTATTTGCAATTCACCAACGGCTGCAAGCTTGCCATTAAAACTAAGTTCGTCTGGAAGTTTTAGAAAGTCTGGAAAAGTGGATGAGTCGAATCTTGTTTCCGGGAAATGGCAATTAACAGTGATATCTGATGTCAGCTGTGCCGATCCTTTACAGGCGAGTTGCAGGTCCGGAACAAAAGGTGAGGTGAGCAATGTGGTGAAGGCCATTCCTTCTGCAGAAGGTAGAAGCTTTGCCCGGAGTTTGCCACTGTTAACGCCTTGATAGTGTATTTTCTCTATTCTCAGAGAACCTGCAGCATCTGTTCTGAGAGGAGGATATTGAAAAGGCAGATGGAGCGAAAGGTTTACCAGCCTTGTGTTGTTTTTTTTGAGAGCAATTTCAGGGATACGGCTGTTTAGAGTTGCGGTGACTGTTGAACCTTGGACTTCAACCTTTCCGTCTGCTGTAAAAGAGTTGATGGAAAGAGTATCCTCTATGGTGAAAGCATTGCCCGCCAGCTGATAGCTGATTTCGGTTCGAGATTCATCGTAGGTGCCCTGGTAATTTATTTTTGCAGTGGTGTTTGTTCTAGCCAAAAACAGCTGGCCGAGACCGTTGAAAGTTCTTTTAAATATTTCCAGCTCACCTTTCAGATCGAGAGTAGTTTCTTCCGGTTCGACAAGGACAATATTAGTAAGAGCGTATTGGGCCTTCTTTAAGTTTCCTGACGACTGCAGGGTAACAGGCTTATCCGCGGAAATGTTTTCAAAAATTAAATCGTTTTTCCTGAACCGAAACCTGGGGAACTTTACAGTGGCCTCATAGCTGGTAATCTGGTTGTTTAAGTGGTTAAAATTTGCCTGGCCGCTGAGGGAGAGCCCTCCTGTGAGCTGTACGTTTTGAAATTCTGGAGAGAGGTGGGCAAGCTGACTTATATCTGGTGCCTGTAAATTCAGATGGACCTTATATCCGTTGTCCACCGATTTAAATCCGAATTCACCGCCGAGAGACAGGTCGCCTCCTACCTGTATCTGCCCTGACAGGGTTGAGAGGAGTTTTTTATGCTCTGGTTGTTCCAGAAAACCGAGGGAAAATCGGCCACCAACCAAGATATTGATTGGTTTCTGTAAGTCACGATGAAAGGTGATTGAACAGTTTTTTAATATAATTGTCTCAACCGCCAGTGGCAGAAGAAAGGAGGACGTTTTATCTGCCTGCATGTCAGATGAATTATCGCTGGGCAGGCCACGGATTACCGGATGTCTGCCTTGCATTTCTACCTGAAGCGACGCAGAGTCAAGGAGTAAACCAGCAATCTTTCCCTGAATTAGGGAGCTGGGAGTGTATAATAGTTCAAATCTGGGCACCGAAAGGGTTGGTCGGTCTTCATCTGCCAGGGTCAATGTTCCCCTGATCTTCCAGGGCGAGAGTCTGGAGAGGCTCAGTTCCTTTTCGGTGAAGGGGAGTTCGGCCATGAGCCGGGGGAAGAGATAGAGGTCAAAAAGATAGGGGAGAAACAGGAAAAAAAGCGTACTTCCCAGCACCATCAAAATGGGGAGCGTGACGAAGAAGTGAAATCTCTTTTTCATTTATTTTTTAGGATTTCTTTTTATTACAAGCTGTTGGCTTGTTTAATCGTTGGCTTTTTTAATATGGGGAAGGGCGCTGACATTAGCCTTGCCTTGTCTCTCTTCTGCCAGTATATACGTATTGCTCAGGAGTTGCATAAAAAATTGGTGGTATTCCGGTCCGGGGAACTTATTTTCGGTCTGTTCAGATAAAGGTAAAACAGGTTGTTGGTATGTCTAATGAAATAGATTTTGATGATTTACTTTGTAAATATAAATCAGATCCCTTTGATTATGTAGATGTACTTGCTGTACATACAGGTCGGGTGTTGTTTAAAGTAGTGGAAGGTGAAGAGGTTAACGCTGCCAGTGGTGAGTGGCAACAGGTTCCGGGAACCGGGTTATATGAAATTAACAGGGAACGGAATCCGAAAATAATCGCTGCCCGGACCAATGGTACGGTGGCGCAGATCAATACTGAATTTGACGGTCAGTTCGTTGAAGCCGGTGAAAAACTGATGACCATCAAACATCCTCTTAAAAAGAAAGAGATTATTGAAAATATTCTTAAAGAAGTGCTTTTCCTCTTTCCGGCCCCCGAGACGGCTAAATACTTTTTTGCCATGGATATTCAGTCCCGTATAGAAAAAAAAGGTGCCAGGGCTGTGACTATTGAGTCGGGAGAAGAGATTCTGACCATGTCCCTGATGAAACGGGATACTCCCGTTTATTACAAGGGGCAACGTGGGGTTGTTCATTCCATTTATTTTAATCCCGGTGTTTCTGTTGCTCAGGGGGAACCGCTGCTTGGTATCTGTGCCCCGGAAAAACTCCCTTTAATTCAGAAAATTATTACTCGGGTTAAAGCGGACTGGGACACCGATCATTGATGATGGCGTAAGAATTCTTCATATGCTTCGTTACTGCAAGATTTTTATCATTACGACGTACTCTAGTGCGCTGAAATGATAAAAATCTTGCGCGCCTCGCCTATGAAGCTTCTTACCTATCCGTCTTCATTACAAATTTACCAGCATTGATGAATTCGTAAAAACTACATTTTGCCAATTTTCCGTCATTCCCGCCTTCGCGGGAATGACGGAGCAGAGAGCTTTTTACGACGCCATCAGCATTGAAAATGTCTTTTGTGAATGTTCACCTGAAACATGACCGAGAATAGACCGACACCGGAGGCGGTTTTCAAACGTATGCAACAGGTGCAAATAAGTGAAAACTGTTCAACAGAATCCGCTGTTGATGCAGATGCAGTTGGGCGGTATGGCGCCTTTGTCGGTTCGGTGATAGAGAGCCACAGTTCGTTGCCACGGGCAATGGATCATGCCCGTGGCCTAATCAAAAACACTGTTCAAACTGGTGGCTCAGTGGCAAGTGGGACGGTGATACTGGCTGACACTATGAGCCGCTCCAAGGGGCGGTTTACCAGGCACTGGCACGCTCCTGTCGGCGGGGTGTGGGGATGCATGATCCATGCGAACACGCTCTTGCCGCAATCCCGTCGATTTATCTCCCTGGCCACAGGGCTTGCCTGTTGCGAGGCTGTGCGCGAGGTCGGCGTGGAACAGGCCGTATTGCGCTGGGTCAACGATGTTTTGGTTGGAGGGAAGAAACTTGCCGGGTTTCTGGTGGAAAGTTATACGGAACCAGTCCATGGTGAAGAGTTTACCCTTGTTGGTTTCGGCATTAATGTTAACAACTGTTCATTTCCGGCTGACCTGAGCTGTTCGCCTGTTTCGCTCAAACAAATTCTTGCAAAGGACCTTGATCTGTCCGAATTCACCGCTCTGTTTCTAGCCAGGCTGGCCTGGAATTTCGGTCTGCTCTATTATGAAGAGGCCAGAGAATTGAAAGGTGAAGACTTCTCCGGCAGTGGAGGCAAGCAGCACCTGCTGCTGGAAAGATGGCTGGGCTGTTCCGACACTGTCGGTAAACGGGTTTTGTACGGCTTTGACGTGATGACCGCGCCCCAATACCGAGCTGAAGTCTTGGGGCTTGATGACGATGGCGGTCTCATTCTACGTCTTGACGATGGCCATGAGAAAACGGAGTATAGCGGGGAAATACGCTATCTTTAATCTTGTTCCCACGGCTGGATGTGTTTGTGGCCTGGAAATTATTTTCTTGTTTTCATAAAAGTTCGCACGATTTTCCACGATACAATATCCCGCTGAAACAATTGGTTACCATAATTTTGCAAGAGCGAAAGTGTCTCGTAAAGAATACTGCCGGATATTTTCAGGCGGTGCAGGCGCTCCAATGGCTGGTCCTGAGCTGATCGGAGCATTTTGATCGTTCCGAGGGAGAGGGGAAGTCCCTTCAGGGAGTGAGGATTGCAGTCTGAGCAAACGATGCTGCCAATGGTGGTATCAAAATTATACCGATTTTGGGCGGTAACCAGAGAACCGCAATGCATGCAGGCTTGCAGGTCTGGTCGGTATCCGACGTAATCAAAGAAACGTATAAGAAACAGGGCGAGTATCGTCATAGGTGGATGTTTCTGATCAAAGTTATGCAGTGCCCATAAACTGAGCCGGAAAATATGTAAATCAGGTTCGTTTTCTTTTACCCCGATCAGGAGAAACTCCCGGATTACGGAAGCGATACTGTAAAGTGCAAGGTCCTGGCGGATATGAAGAAAACTGGTATGTAGTTCGGCTTCTGCGAGAAAGGCCAAAGACCTGTTGGCTTTCTGTTGATAGGTAATGTGGAGAAAACTGAAGAGTTCAAGTTTGTTGACAAAACGTTTTTTGCTTTTTTTGGCTCCCTTTGCTATGGCGGTAAGCCGACCGGCATCTTGGCTGAATAAAGTGACTATCACATCAGATTCGCCGTGTTCGGCGCAATTTAAGACGATAGCATCAGTTTCCTTGGCGTGTGCCACCATGGATTATTGTAGCGGTTGTTCAGGGAGTTGAGTTGGGACCTTGGGCATATCCTGAGCAATGGCGGCAGTAGCTGTTGATGGGTATGAAAGGTTGAATAGATCAAGACGCCTTAGTCGTGTCTTTTGTATTGGTGCGAATCTGACGCTGGCTTCCCAAATATCTGGATCAGTCCGGTTTGCCGATACCTGTTCTATTCGTTGGGGATGCTCCAGACTACGTAACTTTTGGCTGAGGTAAGTAGCCGGATTCCAGGAGAAATACCAGGACAGAAAACCCCCAAATAAGAGCAATGCAAGCAGAATCAGGCCGAAAAAGGAAAATGGCATAAAACTTGGGCGTTCGGCCATGCTGCCCACGTCCTTAGTCTGCTTCCTCGGTGGACGTATTGGCCCATTTTTAGAATTGCGCTGGTTCGGTCGTTCCTGCGCGTACATCTCCAAGACTAATTGGGGGTCGAGTGAAAGAATTTTAGCATAAAGAGCGCAAAAACCACGGGTAAAGGCTTCTGCCGGCAGGGTTGCAAAATCATTATCTTCAATAGCCTGAAGATTTTTTGGTGAAATTTTAGTTTTCTCTGCTACCGTTACCAGGTCAATTCCCAGGCTTATTCTTGTTTCACGGAGATACTCTCCGAGGTTTGCGTATTCTATTTCAGCGGACTGACTCAACATAATTTTTTCCTGATAAGTGTAGACCTGAGGGGCTTATAGTCTTTGAATATATGCGTCTTCTTTGAGCTTTTTAACCCATTCAGCGTAGGCAATTTTTAATTTTTCATCGAAAATCTTTTCTCTGATCTCTTCTTTTACCGCTTCAAATGAGGCGGTAACGACGATGGTATTGTCTTCACCTGACAGCAGTTTGAAGAACTGGTAACCGGCAGGTGTATCGATAATCTTGCTGATTTCTCCAGGGTTGAGTGTGGCAACCGCATCGCGCATGGCAGGAGCCATCTCATCTAAGGTAAAGGTACCGATATCACCACCATCACTTGCCGAGGGCAAGTCAGAAAATTTTTCGGCCAATAATCTGAAGTCCTGACCGTTCTTAGCCAGCTTGTACACCCGTTCCGTCCTGCTCAGGGTCTCTTTTTTGTTAGCTGCCTCTTTTACCGGATCATCCGTTTCGGGCCAACTGAACCCCATCTGGAGCAGGTAATAACTTCCTTTGGCGACTCTCGATGTATAGTTTTCATCGTAATAATCAAGAATCATTTCTTCGGTAACGATTATTTTTGAGCGTACATCATAGCTGAGGAGCCTGCTTTGCAGAATTTGAGATTTTAATTTTTTCCTGTAGGATTCCTCCGTCAGCCCCGATCTCTCAAGTTTTTGTTTGAATTCAACTGGGCTGAGGGACATGCCGTTCCTCATCTTCTCATAGGCATCATCAATATCCTGCTCAGTTACGGTGACGTTATATGTTTTTGCCTTTTGTTGGATAAGGCGGTGTTCAATCATCATCTTCAGGGCGACTTCCCGAGCCTCTTCCATTGCCTCTAGCACGGGCGCATCAGGGTTGTTTTTGGTGATGGACCTGAACACCACGGCTGTTTCTTCCTCTAGTTCCGAGAGGGTGATGACCTCATGATTGATGACGGCTACAACTTTATCGACAACTTCGGCGGAAAGATATAGTGGGAATAGTAGCCCAGTAAGTAAAATCGGCAGAAGCAATTGGAAAGATGTTCGATCCTGCCGACGAGTACATTGTTTCATAAAAACCCTAATTTTGGAAATTTAATGCATATATAATGCATGTACAGCGTAATGAAAGAGAATCTGTTGTCCTTACCTGAAGAAAAGTCTCTTTTAGGATTGCTGCGACTTTACATAATCTGATGCTGACTTGCCATCTTTCTCTTCAGTTGGTTGACTTTCAAATATTATGGAATATTTTGTCGCAAAAGTATATCATAGAAGAAATTATTTTCAAATCTCCTCTGGAGTAGATTCATGAAAAAACAAAAGTTGTCCCATATACCTGTCTTATGCGTATTATTGATCTTGACTGTATTTGGGGCTGCTGTATCCAATGCGGCCACTCAGATGCCATCGTTCGCTCTGGAGAGTGTGCGTGACGGTAAAATTGTCAAATCAAATTTTTTTGATGGAAAGGTTTTGCTGCTTACCTTTTTTGCAACCTGGTGCCCACCATGTGCAGAAGAAGTGCCTGTTTTGGTAGAGTTGCAAAATGAACTGGCTGATTCGGGATTCTCCGTGGTCGGTTTGTCTGTAGATCAGCAGGGTCCGTCTATCGTTGCATCGTTTGTTGAAAAACGTTCGATAAACTATCCAGTTCTGATGGCCGAGTCAAAAACCACTATGGATTTCGGTGGAGTATACGGTATCCCTGTTGCATTTTTAGTGAATAAATCGGGAAATGTTGTAAAAAAATACACAGGTTATGTACAGCATGAAATTCTTGAAAAAGATATTCGAAGCTTGCTTAACTGATTGGTTATAGTTGCATTTTACTAAAAAATGAAATAGAATGAATTTTCTTTCAATGTTAGTAGTTGCGGTATAATAAATAGTGGAGCCTGGCTCCGATCAGTAACCACAAAGTAAAGGAGAACAGTAATGAATAAGAAGATTGTAGCTTTTGCAATGGCTGTCGTTTTTTCTTTCTGTACAGCAGGTCTTGGTTTTGCTGCTAAATTGAAATGTACTGTTGACGCAGTTGATGGCGATAAAGTGACCATGACCTGTGCGAAATCTGACAAATTGAAAAAGGGTGACAAGATCAAAGTAACCCCTGCCAAGAAGAAAGGTGCTGTAGAGGGTTGTTGATTGACATAGCTTTTTTCTTTAAGTATTGTGCCGGGTCGGCTGATTTCATATCAGCCGACCCATTTTTTTGTTTGTAGCATCCGATTCCCTAACACGTGAAAAATCATGGTCTTGTTTAGTGCCTTTCTCAAGATTTTCTGTCATAAAAACAATAAAATTGAAGAATGTATTGTAATTATAAACTTAAAGTTACCGCTAAGGCACTTATCCTGGCTTATTCTCCCGTTTACCGGGGCTAGAGGTCTATTGTGGAACTATTGAAAGCTATCGTCCTTGGTATTGTGCAGGGATTAACAGAGTTTTTACCCGTTTCAAGTTCCGGGCATCTGGTGATTGGCTCAGAATTGTTGAATTTCCACGAGCAGGGCGTTGTTTTCGATGTCTGCCTCCACCTTGGCACACTTGTCTCGGTTGTCATAGTTTTCAGAGAGGAACTTCTGGCCATGGTCAAAGCGCCTTTTGCTCTACTGCTTGGAAGTCGGGATGCAACCGACCGGCACTATTTTCGCTGGGATATGTATGTGGTACTCGCCACTTTACCTGCGGTCTTTGTGGGGCTTTTCTTCAAAGATGCTATACAACAACTTTTCAGCTCTCTCCTGGTCGCCTATTGTATGCTCGTCATAACTGGATTACTGATGATCATGGCACAATATCTTCCGGAGCGTGATGAAACGATAAACTGGTCTCGTAGTCTCCTGGTTGGATGTGCCCAGGCATGCGCTATTTTACCGGGGCTTTCACGGTCAGGCTCCACAATTTTTGCCGGGATGTTTTTGGGGATTGCCAGGGAAAAAGTTGCCAGGTTTTCTTTTATTATGTCCATTCCGGCAATTATCGGTGCAGCCGTCTTGCAGTTCGGAGAACTGTTTCGAAATCCACCGACAAATGATGTTCTTCTTAACCTTGTAGCAGGAACGGTGATGGCTGCTGTCGCAGGGTATTTTGCGATTAAACTGCTGCTTGATGTTATCCGCAGAAATCGGTTGCAATGGTTTGGATATTACTGTCTCTTTCTCGCAACCATCGGTTTAACGTACCATTTTCTTTCTGCAGCCTGAATATTATTGCAAATATACACTGAACCTCAACAAGGTCCCACCTATGGATATTCGAACTCTTCCAGAATATGAACGAGAGATCTATAACCGTATTCGACAAAAATACAGCTTAACTTTCGACCGGCTTCGTTTTGGCGAAAAGCAAATCCGTCTGCTCAAAATAGCCGATCTTGAGGAGTTTTTAGATGGAAAGGATCCCTTTGCTGACGTTTCGGAGTTTCCGTTTTGGATTCGTCTCTGGGATGCCGCGATGATCCTTGCATATATCCTTGGTTCGCAACCTAATGCTGCAGGTAAACGACTGCTGGAGCTTGGTGCCGGGCTCGGCGCTCCCGGTCTAGCTGCTGCCTCCGCCGGATTTGAAGTAACAATCAGTGACTATGAAGAAATCATAATGGATTTTCAGAAGGTGAGTGCCGCTGCTTCTGGACTTGAGGGTATTCAATTTGCCCATCTAGACTGGTTGAATCCACCGGAAATGGAGCCTTTTGATGTGCTGGCGGGTGCTGAAATACTTTTTCGAGATGAATTTTTCCAACCACTGTTGAATATTTTTAAAACCTACCTGAAGCCTGATGGGGTGATTTATCTGGCCCATGATGCAAAACGCCAGAGTTTGCCAAAATTCCTCAAACTTGCCCAGAATGATTTTGATATAGGACTCAAAGAGCAAGTTATCAAACGTGACGGGAAAAAAGTGACAATTATAATCAATCGTTTACGACACAAAAAAACTGCTTAACATAATGGGTTGCAGTATGTGTGTGACAGTCACAAATTAATCGATCCCGATAAACGCGAAAAAAGGTTGGGATTCTCTTAAATGCCCCCTTGAGGAGTGCTCTTTTTAGCACCCCTTGAGGGGGTATTGGTCTGAATGACAGGCTTTCAGGAGTAAGGCACTAACCCCGGTAAAAGGGAAAATAAGCCGGGACTCAGTTCAGTACCCCCTTGAGGGGTGTAAGTGCCTTGGAGGTAACTTCAAGTTTACAATTACAATACACTCTTCAGAATTCTTGTTTTTTATACCCATCAGGTAAGCGACAGACTCCGAGGGGGTACTGAAAAGAGTACCCCTCAGGGGGGTATTGAACTGAATGACAGAAAATCTGGAGTAAGGCACTAAAAACCATGTTGTTATATCCTGTTAATTTAAATATTACTGACATGCTTTGCCTGGTGCTCGGGGGTGGGGCCGTGGCTTTGCGTAAAACGAAAAGCCTCTTGGCTGGTGGAGCCAGAATCCGGGTTATCAGCCCGGAGGTGCATTCTGAGTTGAGTGTTTTAGCGCAGAATGAAGAAATCGAGTGGTTTGAGAGAAGGTTCGTTGAAGGTGATTTGAGAGGAGCCTTTCTTGTTTTTGCGGCAACCAACAATCATGAAGTCCAGGCTCTGGTCGCCGAAGAAGCAGCTAAATATTCGGTGTTGATGAACAGTGCTGATGACCCAAGGAACAGTGATTTTCATGTACCTGCACACTTCAGGCGGGGAAGAATGTTGGTTACCGTTTCCACCGGAGGAAGCAGTCCCGCCCTTGCCACAAAAATCAAGCAACGGCTTGAACTTGAACTCGCTCCTGAGTATGAGCTCGTCGTTGAGCTACTTTCTTTGATTAGGGACAAGATAGTCGGTCTGGGTGGTGATTCCGTATCGAACGGCCAGTTGTTTCGCAGATTACTCCAGCAGGAAATTGTAGAGTTGATACTTAAGGCGAACTGGTTTGATCTTCAGATGATGCTCCTTCGGGAGTTACCGGAGTCCACCGATGCGGTGGCACTTATGAAAGATTTTCTTGAGAAGTACGACAAACCAGGTAGTTGAGATGACGATCACAGGTGAAATACCTGGATATTGTTATTTGATGCAAGGATACCCATGGAAGAAATAAACTATCTCCTTTTTCAGTCGGTTTTGGGCATAACCTTCATTGCCGCAGCGGCCTATCTTGTGTTTTTTGTTAGTCAGAACAAAAAGATACGGAAGATTGCGCGGATGATCCTTATCGTCTCCGGTGTTTTACAGACTCTTCATATCGTTTCTCGCTACATACTGGCAGGCCATACTCCTATAACCTCCCAGCATGAAGCGGTGGTCTTTTTCGCATGGGCCACAACATGGGCCTATCTCTCTTTCAGGTGGCGGTATACGGTAAAAAATTTCGGCACCTTCGTTTCAATCTTCATTTTCTGTCTTTTATTGATATCTTCCCTTTCTTCAAGGGAGTTCACCCCTCTGCTTCCTGCCCTGCAAAGCATATGGCTCCCCATTCATGCCGGCGTTTCGATTATCGCCTACGGTTTTTTGTCTCTGGCTTTTTGCGGTGGACTTATGTATCTGTTGCAGGAGAGGGAACTGAAAAGCAAAAAAATCGGCTATTTTTTTTCCCGCTTTCCTTCGCTCGACGCTCTCGATCAATTGAATAATCACTGTCTGACTGCAGGCTTTGTTTTTCTCACCCTGGGAATTGTAACTGGATCCGTTTGGGCACGTCAGGCATGGGGGACCTATTGGCAGTGGGATCCGAAAGAAACCTGGTCGCTGATAACATGGTTTCTCTATCTGGTTCAGCTGCATCAACGATTAACTGTAGGTTGGCGAGGTAAAAGAGCGGCTGTGATGGCCGTTGTCGGCTTTGCTGCAGTTGTTTTTACCCTGTGGGGTGTAACATATCTTCTCGGAGGCGTTCACAGTTATGCCAAGTGAAAAGATACTACTCCTTGGGGTAAATCATAAGACAACTCCTGTGGAAATACGTGAGAAAATAGCTCTTTCAGGTGGTTATGAAGAACCACTTGCCGCGATGAAAAATATTGATGGATTGCGGGAGTACTACCTTCTTTCCACCTGTAACCGGGTTGAGTTGCTGCTTGTAACTGAGGCTGGAAGTACTGTTGAGGACGATATTATAGACTTTCTTTTCGGTGAGACGGTATCCCGGGATGATTGTCGTCAGTATCTTTACATGCTATACGATAAGGAGGCTGTCCACCATTTGTTTATGGTGGCCGCTAGTCTTGATTCGATGGTGGTCGGAGAGGCACAGATTCTTGGACAATTGAAAGAGGCCTATCGGCATGCCGCTCATTTCGGCTGCACCGGACCACTGTTGAATAAACTGATTCACAAGTCTTTTTCGGTCGCTAAAAGAGTGCGAACTGAAACAGCTATAGGTTCCTCTGCTGTTTCTATCAGCTATGCTGCAGTGCAACTGGCTAAAAAAATATTCGGCAATCTTGGGGATAAAAATGTTCTCCTGATCGGGGCGGGCGAGATGGCGGAGCTTGCCGCAGAGCATCTTGTAGGACAGGGAATTGGTTCTGTTACTGTTGCCAATCGAACTTTGGTCAGGGCTGTCGAGCTGGCAAAATGCTTTAAAGGTAAAGCGGTCTCCATTGAAGAGTTGGTTCCACAATTGAAACATGTCGATATCATCATCAGTTCCACCGGAGCAACGGATATCATCCTGCATAAAGATGAAGTGAAATCGGTGATGCGGGCCAGAATGAACAGGCCGCTTTTCTTTATCGATATTGCCGTCCCCAGGGATCTTGATCCCCGCCTGGATGAGATTGAAAATGTCTATCTGTACGACATTGATGATTTAAGTAATGTCGTGGAGATAAATAAGTCGGAACGAGACAAAGAGGCGGTAAAAGCAACTCGTATTGTAGATGAGGAGACGCTGAAATTTGAGCGATGGTTTCTTGGTCTGGCTGTGACTCCGACAATCCAGGCTCTTAGGAAAAAAATGGATAGTATTGGGCAATTGGAGTTGGAGAAAACTTTAGGCAGAATGCCCGACATGACTGATTCTGAGCGGAAAAAGTTCAAAAAGATGGTCTCTGCCATTACCACCAAGATTCTTCACGATCCGTTGATGTATCTCAAAAGTGAATCATGTGCGGGAAGGGATAATAGTGATCTCAAAGTAACCACCGTCCGCGAACTGTTTGGTCTGACCAACGGGAAAGATGAACAGTCGTCT
>WTAT01000262.1 GCA_013139415.1 Desulforhopalus sp. | reverse complement strand
AAACCCCATGTGGGTAGGACAGTGGAAGAATTTGATCCACGCTGAGAGGGTTGAGAAAAATGATGCGCAAGAAGAAAAAGGGTAATGGGCACCTGGTAATGGCTAAAGGGCGTCGGGCCAAGACTCTGAGAGAAAGAATCGAAAGCTACACTGAGGCGATCACTTTCGCAGAGGCGGGTCTGCAGGAGGAGGCTCAGGAGCTGATTCGGGCGGAACTGGCTGAAATCCCCAAAGTATTGGTGGTGGGACACGAGGATACCTTTTCCAGGGAGCTGCAAGACTACGCCGTGGGATTCGCCGATCGTATGGGCTTCGCAATCGTCACCCTTAACGTGGGCCCCGTGCAAACAGGATCCTCCCCGCAAGAGCCAGACGGTGACATGCGCTGCCAACAGTTCAAAAGCAGATGCTCGGATGGGGTTGCACCATTCCGTCAGGCCTGCGGGGAGAAGGGAATCGTTTTCACCCACTTGGTTAAGTTTGGGGAGGTTGCTCAGTGTATCAGGGATTCTTGCCAGACGTTGCGCCGGGTGGAATTCGTGCTCGCCGAGCGCGAAAGCTGTCCGGAGGAGGAAATAGCGGGGGTTCCTGTGTTCTGTGTAACCTCTTAACTCACTAATGTTTTTCGTGATTTCTATTTGGCCGCGTAATGACTTTAACCCGATAAAGGAGGTAGTGAAGGAGAACTGTTATGGGAAAGATACTCTTTATGGGAAAAAACATTGACGGACAATCAAGCCACCTCGATCAAGTCATCGAGGTCGCCACAAGTAGAGGGGCGGAGTTGTCAGCTCTGTTTCTCATTCCTGTTTCAATGGAGACGGCAGACTGGATAAATGTCCAGGAAAAGCAGATAAAGGAAGCGGAGCAGAAGGCAAGCGACTTTGGTCGGAAGGTCGAGGAAAATCTGAAAGCTCGCGGCATGACTTTTGACTGGAAGGTTGTTCACCTGGTCCCCAGTGCCTTCATGACAGCTCTGGAGGAATTTACTCCCGTTGATATCATCATAGCGGGAGACATAGACCTCGAGCCTCTTGTCGAGAAAGGTATCAAGCATCTTGAGGATATAAGCGCTCTTTTGAATTGCCCGGTTTTACCGCTGGCAAGCCTCTTGCCTGCCCAAAAGGGGTCGAACGGGAAAACCCTCACCCGTCTGCTTTTGTTTGGCGCTCTATCGGCGGTTAGCTACTTTCTGTTTTTCCCTCAACTAGACAAACTGAATCACGCTATCTACATGAAAGGAACCGTTCTGGGAGCTCTCGCGGTAATGTTGACTGTGCCAGTTCATGCCTATATCTACGGAACTTTTACAGAGTGTTTGCCAAAACTTATTGGATTGGAGAAATCGGCCGGAGCTAACCACTAATCTCGGACTCATTTTCTAATAGAAGGAGGAACAAATATGGCAGCCCCAGCAGTAACTGGTCATGTTACTCTTGAACAACTTCAGATCGTAACCGATATGCTCATCAGTGCTCCCTGGAAGTACTTTGGCGTGGCGTTGCTGGGCTTTATGGGTGGAACTCTTTCCGGATTCATCGGCTCAGGAGGAGCTTTTTTGATGACCCCAGGAATGATGAACCTGGGTGTGCCCGGAGTGATGGCCGTGGGGGCCAATATTACCCACAAATTTGGCAAGGCCATGATGGGTTCAAAAAAACATGGCGAGATGGGCCATGTGGACAAGAAGCTGGCGATCTTTCTTCTCATTACCGCTCTAGTGGGGATTAAAATGGCGGTTTGGGCAAATGGTTATTTCTTCCACAAGCTGGGCACGGCCGGATCGAGTCTCTACGTCAGCGCCTTTTTCGTGCTGACTCTGACTTTGATTGGTGGATCTATGCTGAAAGATGCTTTGCGAACTCTAAAAGGTGGGGCAGCAGGGCCCTCAAAAACTTTGCTCCAACTCTCGAGCAAACTCCAAATACCCCCCATGATTCGATTCCCGGTCGCTGGAGTCAGTATTTCTCTCTGGACTATCTTGTTGATTGGAACGGCCGTGGGTTACATGGCCGGCACCATTGGCGTTGGCGGTTTCATCGGTGTTCCCGCCATGATTTATGTCTTCGGCGTGCCCACCGTGGTGGCTGCAGGAACCGAGCTGTTCCTGGCCATGTTCATGGGTGCTTGGGGAGCCTTCAATTACGCCCTCGGGGGTTTTGTTGACCTGAGGTTAACTCTACTCCTATATGTTGGATCTCTGGTTGGGATTTACATTGGGGCCCTTGGCACCGCTTTTGTAAAGGAGTTATACATCAGGTTGGTAACTGCCATCCTGATCCTTCTCTGCTGTGTTTCGCGGGGACTGGCCATTCCTAATTATTTGCAGGAAATGGATATAGTCCATTTCTCTGGGTCTGTGGCTACCATGCTTGAAACGGGCAGTAAAATTTTCCTTTTTGGCAGCGGCATAGTGGCCACATTCCTTATCATCTTTTGGACTTTCAGGACCCACTTCGGAAAACAGAAACTGGTCAAGGAATATGTTCTCTCCGAGTCCACTGTGAGGACCTTGTAATGGTAGACCCCGGGTCGGGCTCCTTGCCGGACCAGGGAGGCACCTCCTTATCCATCTGGGAGAAGCATCTCCTGAACGAGAGAGGACAACCAATAATCATTCTTTCTCAAGAGAGGACAGCATGGTCTATCATCATATCTTGGTCCCCATAGACGGTTCACAGCATAGCTTGAATGCCCTCGAGGCAGGAATAAAAATGGCCCAAGAAGAGGGGAGCATAGTCACTGCACTTTATGTGGTGCCGAAGGCGGGCCAACTCGTTGAGATCTTTGCTATCAAAGATGTCAAAGATGCTTTCTATCAAGAGGGAGAAAGTATATTGGACAAGGCTAGAGAAATCGCCAAGTCGATGAATTTCAATCTTTCGGTTAGAATTAACGAGGGCACTCCCTATAAAATAATTATTGAGACAGCCCAGACCCTGAATTGCGATCTAATAGTGATGGGCAATCAAGGTCGCAGTGGGCCTAGTAAATTGCTCATAGGTAGTTGCACGCAGAGGGTGCTGGCTGGCGCTCCCTGTCCTGTTTTGGTGGTGCGAGAATAATAGTGGAGGAGCTGAATTCTGCTACCTTGAGTCTTACCTGGCAGCCGGTTATTTTCTAGCTATCCGCGTACATGGGAGCTTGAATGTCTTTGTCTGTTCTACGAAAAATTAGGAATCTGATTTTCGTCAATAGATCTGCCAAGACTCAGAGCCCTGAATACGATCCGGAGCTTGTTCATTATTACCTGGGTGATGGCTTCCAAAAACTCAAAGCACGTTATGCTGCCTTTAAATCCCTTCTGTCAGAAAATAATGCTGCCCTCAGCATAATGAACGATCTTCAGGAAAAGGTGAGCTCACAACTCATTACTCTTCCTTATTTTGAGCAAGAGGTGTCCAGACTCCTCGAGCGAATTCTGGCCTTTGTTCAAGCTTTAAATGATATGTGCCAAAACAAGTATGTCTGGCTTTTTCCCATAACTGAAGGCATTAAAAAAAAGGTAGAGAGAAACCTGGAAACAGGGGGTGTGGAGTGTTGTAGGAATGTGTACTTTCTCGGTCAGGTCAGCGCTTTAATGGCCAACGAAGTAGGCGGCAAGGCAGCCAACATTGGCGAGGTTAAAAACATCCTTCGTCTTCCTGCGCCCAGGGGTCTGGTGATTAGCTCTTTGGCCTACCGAGAGCTAATTGCCCACAATCATATAGACCGGTTGATAAGGCCATCAATAGCCGACCTCAAGCTAGAAGATGATTTGAAAATAAAAAGAGCCTCGGCCAAAATCCAGAAAGCCATCCTGGAGGCCAAGGTACCTGCCAGCCTGAAGGAGACCATTGAGAAAAGCCTGGATCAATTGAAGGACATAGAGTTTCTTGCTGTCAGAAGTAGTGCCATTGGCGAAGACGGTAAATACTCTTTCGCCGGCCAGTTTCGCTCGGTCCTCAACGTGCCAAAGGGTAAAATACTTGATGCCTACAAGGAAGTCTGTGCCAGTCTCTACGGAGAGCGGGCCATCTATTACCGCTTGTCCAAAGGAATAACAGAAGATGATCAGATCGCTATGGCCGTCCTGGTCCTGGAGATGATCCCGGCAGTTTCTTCCGGAGTTTTTTACACAGTCGACCCCAGCAGCTCAGACTTCAATCAGGCTCTTGCTAACGCGGTCTGGGGCCTCGGTAAGTATGCGGTAGACGGCACCATTCCGCCGGATGTCTACGTCTTGGATCGTGTAGCGGGTGGCAAGTTGATCAACCAAACCATCGGGCAAAAAAGGCTCAAGCTGGTGGCCGACCCTGAAGAAGGAAGAGTCAAAGAGGAAGAAGTTCCCTTAGCATACCAGGAAAGCCCCTGTTTGGCAGAAGAGAAACTGCAAACCCTGTATGAGTTCGGCCAACTTCTTGAAAAGCACTTTGGACTACCCCAGGACATTGAATGGGCCATAGACGAAAAGGGCTGGATACATATCCTCCAGACCAGGACTTTAGAGGTGGCCGAGGCTGTCAGTTGTCCACTAGTTGAGGTGGAAGAGTTGCCGGTAATCAGTGGTGAGCCGATAGGTCCGGGTGTAATATCCGCGCCTGTATTTGTCATTAGTGGCAGAGAGGTTACCTCTGTGCCCAGAGCGGCCATACTGGTTGTGAAAACCATGGATCCGGAATTTGCCAAACTCATCCCCATGTGCAGCGGCCTTATTTGCGAAACGGGAAGCGCCACCACCCATCTGGCCACGGTTGCCAGAGAATCTCAGAAACCAACCGTCATCAATGCTGAATCCGCTACTACCATTTTGCACAACGAAGAAATCATCACTTTGGATGCCAATAGAGGAAAAATCTATAAAGGCCGAATAGATTCGCTCCTGAAAACTAAATTCTGCGAAGTGGTAACAGAACCTCACCAAGAAATAAATCTCCCTCTCATCAGGAATGTAATGACTGATATTGTTCCCCTGACTCTAACTCACATCCCGGGTAACGCTAACCTTTCAAAGGTCATGAGGTACAAAGATTTTAAGACTGTCCATGATATGGTGCGGTTTATCCATGAAGTGTCGGTGAGGGAGATGTTTCAGTTCGGCGGCGAGGGGGAGACTGGCCCTGCTCACGTTCTGATTGATCCCCGGGTTCCTCTTGTATTTCTTGTAGTTGATATCGAACAAGGGCTTGCTTCTCAAGTCACCTTCAGGCGCAACATAGCCATCTTGGATGTCAGGTCGACACCCTTTACCGCTCTCTGGAAGGGCATGACCACCGAGGGCTTACCCTGGACCGGGCCGGTGGAGTTCGATCTCGGCGGCTTCTTTTCGGTGCTCTCTCGTTCCTTTGTCCAAGGGGATGTAACCGCCCGGGGCGGGAAGGCCTATATTATTCTCTCTAAAGATTATCTCAATTTTCACTGTCGCCTGGCCTATCATTTTTCGGTTGTAGATGCTGTTTGCGGCGATGCTCCAGCTAACAATTATGTTGCCTTCAGGTTTGGAGGGGGCGGAGCTGGAGCTGATGGACGAATGAGAAGAGTCTTGATGCTGAAGGAGATTCTCGAGGCTCTCGATTTCAGGGTTGAAGTGGAGGGAGACAC
>WTAT01000237.1 GCA_013139415.1 Desulforhopalus sp. | reverse complement strand
TCACAGTTTGCATTGATCGCCTTGGTTGAGTATTTAAAGAGCAGAAATTTCCAACTGATTGATTGCCAGATGACGACCAACCACTTATTACGTTTTGGAGCAAGGGAAATAAGCGGTCGGGAGTTTCAAGAACGCCTCAAAAAAAATATTCAAAATATCATCCCCTACGACGACTGGAAAAATGAAAGCAATAAGAACAAGTGAAACGTGCAGCGTCTGCGAAAAAAAAAGCAAACTGACCAAAAGCGAACAAGGCGATCTGTGCCCAACCTGTATAAGCATAATTAAATTGTTAAAAAACAACCCCGATACACTTGACAAACTTTCCAATATGGCAGGAATTTCAGGAATATATTGCCTGCAGTCTAAGCATGTTGAGCATGAACTTCCAGACGTTCTCGATGGTGTACGGCATAGGACAACAGACAGGGAACGAAACACCTGGTATGTTTCAGTCAGTGAGCTTGCAGGCAACCCGGTGGAAATCTTTGCCTCAACGGCTTTCGACAGAGATCAGCATCTACAGTCACGTATTTCCAATTTAACCACCATAACCAGGCTTATTTCTCTAATTTTAAGACACATTTTCATGGGGGAAAAGCTCACCCTCGAAAAGACACTGACCCAGCTCAAGAGAAGCTCAAGACAACCAAACGATCTGCCAGACATGCTCGGTAAAATACTTGCCAATTACAGTGTAAAACCGCCGGCAGATGATAACAAAGGAACCTTCGAAAATGAGGCTAGCATTCCATAGCGCCAACAAACAAGGCACTAAAACACTGTCAGCCAATGCGTCTCAACAATCGAGTTCAAATTCATAAGAAAGATCAGACTTTTCAAAGTATTTCAAGACCTTTTGTAAGGCATACAGGTTAACGACCCTAAAAGTAAGTTCCCAGGCAGGATAGCTCGAAGAATAGCTGGAAAGAATATCAAGGCTCTCCATTTCCAGTTCCGCCGGTGCAGAACCAATAATTTGCATAATGCTCTTCCTGTTGGCCCTGAGAAAGTGCAGTATCTGTTTTTTTCTTACATGGGTTTGCCGAGTTTTCCATAAGATGTTTACAGCATCTTCACGCTGAAAGCTGAGTTTTCGAAAGCGTTCGCAGTTTTTATGGTGAACGGAAAGCCCCTTAGGGGTGAGCAGAGCACAGTTGTCCTTCGCCGTAGGATTGGGTTTGCAGCAGGAAGAAAGCTTGACGGATACTGGATCAAGTGTTTTCAGCTCGATTTTGTTAAAAGCACCGGTGGGCGTCACCAAAGGTGAGACCCCACCAAAAAGGATATTTTTTATATTTTCCATGACCTCTTTAAGGTGCAATCCCCCCTCCCCTATCCGAATATACAACTCATCCAGCGAGGGGATGGAATAATGAGCCAGAAGTTCAGGCACATCTTTACTTTCCATGACATCAAAGGGAATACCATAACGTAACATTTCCTGACGCAACATAGAAACTCCCACTTCCCGAGTTACCTTTTTACATCTGGCTTTAAAATTTTTTGCGAGTTCCCCTCTTGCGCGAGGAGTCTTGCACAAGGTCAGCATATGCTGTTCAAAGCGGATAGGCTGATCGGCGCGGACGATTCGTACCATATCGCCGTCTTTCAAAATATGAGTAGGAGCCACACGCTTATTTCTAATCATGGCCCCAAGACATGTCTGTCCAATTTCAGTGTGCACCCTGAAAGCGAAATCGAGCACTGTAGATTTCACTGGAAGACATATCAAATCTCCCTGGGGGGTATACGTGTACACCTCCTTAACACCACTGGCAGCTATAACATCCCTATAGGAGAAGGAATCCTCAGAACCGATAACATCAAACATTTCCTGGATTTCTCGAATGAATTGACCTTGTTTTCCCGCCTTTGAGCTCCAGTTTCTAAACAAACCCCTCTGCGCCTTTCGCTCCATCTCATCGGTTCGGATCTTAAAGAGAAACTTTTGCCCTTCAATAATTGCTCTGGCATGCAACCCCTGATAGCCAGTCGGTTTGGGGTTGGCAATAAAATCACGAATGGTTCTGGGAATAGGTTTGAAAGTCTGGTTGGATATCCCCATAGCCCTGTAGCATGATTGCACATCATCAACAACAATGAGAATTTCCAGAGGAGTATCTATGCGCTGTACCAAAATATGGTTGGCAACATCATAGTAAGCCCACAATTTTTTAGTTCTAACCTTCACTCGACAGGAGAAATTACTGAGTTCGGCATTTTTTTGAAGATTTGCCACAATCGTCTGGCCGATAGGCGATTTTTGTAAATGTCGTATATGGTTATTTAATCTGGCGCCCTGTTTCGGATACTTATAGAGAAGAGCAAGGTTATACATCTCTCGCTTCAGATTAAACAGGCCAAAAACCGTGGCCAGGGGAGCATAAATATCAATAGTCTCGTCAGCTATTCGCTGACGTTTAGCTTTCGGCATCGCTTGCAGCGTACGAAGATTATGTAGACGATCAGCGAGTTTTACCAGCATAACCTCTGGCCGCAATGCCGCACCGGTAAATATTTTCCTGTGGGTATTCCTGCTGTCAGTCTGCTTATCCCCGGAGACGTGCGTCACCTTTGTACACCCTTCAACAATCGCCTGCACATAACCACCGAACTTCTGGCCAACCAGGTCGGCAGTAACTTCCTCTACATCTTCAACGGTATCATGCAGGAGTGCTGCAGCCAGGATTTCAGGATGGGTAATATCCATTTCCTCGGCGAGAATTTTTGCCACAGAGCAAGGATGCAGGATATATGCATCCCCTGATCTACGCCATTGATCATCATGGGCATCGATAGAAAAATCAAGGGCTTCCCAGAAGGTTTCAACTCCAGGCTTGTCTGCAATCAAAGTCTGCATCTGATTGCGATAGAGTTCAAGATCAAATGAAATACGACGCATACTCTCCCAACTTTATTAAAAACGACACCTGTCTGTAGACAGAATCCGTAAGTGTCTTAGATTTAAGGACCAAAAGTGTTGCTGGTTATTTTACTGTGCCCCATCTTACCAGTCGTAAGACTGTAACTTTCGATTCAGCTTAACAAAAATCTCCTGTCGGAGAAATCAAAAATCTAGAAAATGTCTAAAAAAAGAAAATCTTTCCGAGAATTCAAGCCACACAGAAAAAAGCAGTTTTCCCGGACAAAGAAGAGAGACGAAAAAAACAGTAATTTAGAAAACAATTTGCTCTCTCTTTTGTACACAGCCGCCACGCCACTGTCATTTGCCAAATTACATGACGGCTTCCCCCCAAACAGCCACGGACAAGGAGGTGACATAAAAGCTGCCCTTAACTCCCTGATCCATTCCGGCTTAGTCTGTAAACAGGGTAAAGACCATTTCAAACTCCACAAAAATGCACAGCTCTATGAGGGGACCTTAGTACAGCATCCAAAAGGTTTCGGTTTTGTAAATGTGTCCAAAAGTCCTGGCCACAGCCCGCCGCTTAAAAGAGACCCTTTCATTTCACCTGGTCAAATGGGGGATGCCCATCATGGTGATACCTTATTGATTCGAGTTTTTCGTATCCGTAGTGATGATCGGCCAGAAAGCACAGTGGTAAAAATACTTTCACCCGGCAAAAATAAAGTTGGTGGTATTTACGTCAAAAACGGACGCGACCAGCTGGTTTATCCCGATGATCGAAGATTTCCATTTACCATCAGAATTAACGACACAGGTGACCTGCATCCAGAACATGGCGATGGCGTTATAGCCCAGTTTGAAAGAGCGAACGGCCCAAGCAAATTTTTGCAGGGAAAAATTATTGAAGTTCTCGGTGCGGCCGATGATGTCGACACCCAGATGAGATTGGTGATCGAACAGTTCGACCTTCCTTATCAGTTCAGTGACGAAGTGGTACAGGAAACAGAGCGGCTCAATGAGACGTTCGTTCCAGGGCAACACAGAGAGGATTTACGAACAACAGCTCATGTGACAATTGATGGCGAAAGCGCCAAAGATTTCGACGATGCTGTATGCGTTATTAAAACCCGTAAAGGCTTTCGTCTTTTTGTTTCTATTGCCGATGTAAGTCATTTTGTGACACCGGGTTCGGCAATTGACCGGGAAGCTTACAGCAGAGGAACTTCAATTTATTTTCCAGGCAGGGTCATCCCCATGCTGCCTGAAAAACTCTCCAATAATCTCTGTAGTCTTGTTCCCGGGGAGGACAGGTTTACCGTCTCGGCCATCCTCGACTTCGACCGCTCGGGAAAAATTCTTACAAAACGTTTTTGCAGATCAATTATCCGCAGCCAGCACCGCTTCACTTACACAACGGTAGCGAAAATACTCATTGACAAAGACCCTGCCATTCGAAAAGAACACAAACCCTTTCTCACAGAACTCAAATGGGCCGCCGAACTGGCAACCGCATTACAAAGCAAACGCAAAAAACGCGGTTCAATCGACTTCAATCTCCCTGAGCCGGAATTCACCCTGACGGACTCGGGAGAAATCGATTCAATCAAAAGAACAGAAAGGAACTTTGCCCACCAGATCATTGAAGAATTCATGCTTGCAGCCAACGAAGCGGTTGCCGAATTATTTAGCCGGCAAGCAACGCCCGCAATATTCCGGGTACATGAAGCACCCGAGTCAACAAAAGCAAAAGAGTTTTATGATTTTGCCAAAACCCTCGGTTTGCCCTTGGCTCCCTTTGAAAAAGCCCCAGCCTGGTTCGCCGAAGTTTTGGAGAAATGTAAAGATACAAAATACGAATACATCATCAATACCCTCCTGTTACGGAGCATGAACCAGGCTCAATATTCATCTAAAAACGTTGGCCATTTCGGTCTCGCGTCGAGTGACTATACTCACTTCACCTCTCCCATCAGGCGTTATCCCGATCTAATTGTCCACCGGGAATTGCTGTGGCTACTGCAGCACAGTCCAGTACAAGAGCGACCGAACAGCCACCAACCATCCCTCAAGGAATCAGGTGTGTTTCTCTCTGCCCGTGAGAGAGCAGCAGTTATGGCAGAAAGAGACATGAACGGACGCTTGAAAATCGGCTACATGAAAAATAAGATCGGGGACTCATTTGACGCCATCATCTCAGGTGTGACAGAGAATGCTCTCTATTTAGAAATCCAGGAACTTTGCATAAGCGGCTCGATCCCTGTAGAGTTTCTGGGAGATGACTATTACATTTGGGACAAGAAAAACTACCGATTGTTTGGCGAGATTTCGGCCAAGACGTATCAAATCGGAGATATGGTCCGGGTAACTGTTGTTGATGTGGATATTCTCAGCAAAAGAATCCAATTTAAATTAGCCTCCAACGCCACAGGATAAACCAGAGCTTTACACCTCGGCACACCAGCAATAAATCAGCCTTTTCCTTGACTTGGGGTATTGTTTCGCATATTAAAAATCAGAGCCAATATTTTATCTTTTATCCAAATAGTTCGAACGTTCGAACATTATTCACAAAACAACGGACAAGTAATCGCCAATGGTTAATGATGCCAACCTGCTTTCCCGACTTGCAATAATACTGGTTCGTCCAAAAATTCCCGAAAACATCGGCGCCGCGGCCCGCATTGCATGGAACATGGGTATCACGCGCCTCATTCTCGTCAGAGACAGTTTACCGGATAGGGAGCCCATGGCAAAGATGGCCACCCACAAGGCTGCTCATCTCATCGATAATCTGGAAATATATCGGAATTTGCCAGAGGCTCTTGCAAACTTCACGGTGGTGGTCGGAACAACTGCAAGAAGAGGTCGTCAGAGGTTTGTGGAACAAACACCAAGAAAAATGGTGGAGACACTGCTCCCCCAACTACCCAACAACCAGGTAGCCATCATCTTCGGCCCCGAAGACACCGGCCTCACCAATGACGATCTGAAATACTGCCAGATGGCTTCTGCCATCCCCACAGCTGATTTTTCCTCACTGAATCTCGCCCAGGCTGTTGCTATCCATTGTTATGAACTTCGTTATGGTATCATTCATGCCTCAAAAGATACGACTCCGGCTCCTAAACTGGCAACATCCTTTGAACTCGAAAGTATGTACTCATACCTGGAAGAATCACTGGTTGCTATTGATTATGTAGAAAAAGTAAGCCATACTTACTGGATGAGCAATATCCGAAATTTCTTCAGCAGGATTATGCTTACTTCAAAAGATGCCAATATCATCAGAGGTATCAGCAAGAAATTTCTATTGCAACAGAAAAGCCCAAACCCCGGTAAACGGGATAAGTGCCTTGGTGGTAGATGTGAGTGATGATTACAACAAAGCTTTCTCAGTTTCTTGTTTTTTATTGTAGTTTTTCTGGAGTAAGGCACTAAAAGCTATAAATGATGGTGACCTATGACACATGATGAAAGTTTGACCAACTACGTCGTGCCCTCCAATAAGTTTTATCCTCCACGTATTGATCAATCCCAGTCTCTGCTCAGATCCAACTTGCTGCAAACCAAGCTTCCCGATCAAAAACACAATAAGAAAGTCATCATTATCGAGGCACAGGCAGGTCAGGGTAAAACGACACTTGCTTATCAATTTCTGGAATTTAATAACAATACATATATCTGGTATCAGATAGGTCCTGAAGACTCAGACCCGATACTGCTGCTGTCCTCTCTGCTCATGAACCTCTGTGCGAACCTCCCTGGGTTTGCCTCACCTCAACTGACAAATATTCTTAACGAAGGAAGTGTCGGACCACTTGATCTGACCCGCTGTGCAAATATCCTTCTCCAGGATCTCGATAACTACCTCGAAAAAGACATTTATTTGGTTTTCGATGACCTTCACCGTATCGAGTTCGGCGCACTGACCAATAAACTGCTCGAACACCTTCTGGACACTTCGCCCCCCCGGGTTCACTTTGTCTTCATCAGCAGACAACCTCTGGAAATCAAAGGGACGACTATTCGCAACGGTTCACAGATTGCCTACCTCAGCACTTCCGACCTGGCGCTGGATAATCGCGATATAGAAGCACTGTACACGACCGTTCTAAATAAAGAGATTAGCAGGCAGGATGCCATTCAAATCCAGAAAGTAACCAATGGGTGGATCATGGGGATTATACTCGCAAGCCACCCAATATCAGGCAGGAGCAGATTTTGGCTTGATTCGCCCACAGATGCGATCTTAACTCCACCCCAGACCGGCCATATGCTGGACTATTTTCAAGACGAAATTTTTGCCCAGATTCCTCAAAAACTCCACAAACTTTTCCTTAAATTTTCTTTTCTTCAAGAAATTCCTGCCGATCTGGCTATTGAGATTTCGGGAATTGATACTTTCGGGAAGACACTCTCGGATCTGAGCCGGGAAAACTATTTTATTTACAACCTTGATGACCGGCAGCAAGTGTTTCGTTTTCATCATTTTTTCCAGGAATTCCTACAGCAACGTGCCAAGACACAGTTTTCAGAGACGGAAATCGAGAAAATCTACACAATAGAGGCCCGTTATTACCTGAAGCAGGACATCACCGAAAAAGCTCTCACTTGTTATAGAAATGGCGGCGACTTTAAGGCAATGGAGGAAATTCTTCGGGAAAAAGGCATGGACTTGATTGCTAAGAACAAGACCTTTACCATTCTTAGTCTTATACAAAATATTCCCGATGAAATTCTCTTCAAACACAGCTGGCTGACCCTTTATTCCGGGCTCCTTCGGGTCGATTACATTCCCCAAACCACTCTGCCCTTTTGGGATACTGCCCGGGCTCAATTTGCCGAGGCGAAAGAAGAACTCGGCGAATTAATCGCGCTATCCCAAACCATTTATTTTCATTTTGTCATCTCCGGGGAATATAATAAAGGTGCCCTGCTGTTGCCGCGTACCGAATCGCTACTGGAGGAAAACAAGGCAACACTGCCCGTGCCGATAATCATCATGGCTGCCCGTAATCTGGCAAGTGGCTACTGTTTTTTTAAGGGCGATACGGAGAAAGCCCGCCATTATATTCAAATGGCGAGTACACTGGCCAACAGAAACGACATCCGTAATTTTATAGCATCGACAAGGTTTATCCAGGGATACATTGAACTGCTCAGCGGCAACCGTGCGAGGTTTCTCCGCGAGGCAGAAGTCTGTTTCTCGCTTTTCAACGACCCACTCGTCGGCGAATCCAATCGATTGACTTTACGGGTCATCAATCTCTGCTATCTCTCCATGACCGGTGATCATCAGAATTTTCATGTTCAACAGCTTGCACTTCAAAACTCCATTGATCACACAGTCGTCGACCAGACAGTGGCTGCCCCCTATCTGTATGTTTGGGGAAGCAGCAATTTATATTCTCTTGGACGCCCACAACAAGCCCTGGAGCTCCTGGAAAAAGGACTGGACATTACCTCTATTGCAGCAACTGACCATATGCACAGCCAGCTATTGCAGTGGAAAGCCCTCGGTCTCGCTCTTGCTGGCTATGCTGACGGAGCAGAAAATAGCATTTCCGAGGCTGCACGATTAAGGGAAAATGCGGGGGGCCCATTTTATACTGCTTTTCACAATATTTTAGCCGGTGCAGTTTATACTCGTGTTAAAAAATTTAAAAAAGCCCAATCCTGTCTGGAAAAGGGCCTTGCCATCTCCCAAACAATTCCATCGACTTACCTGACAATTTGCGCACTCTTTAATCTGAGCCATTTCAAGTATGAGTCAGAAAGTCCCGAGGCAGCTCTGGATGACCTGGAAGCGGGCCTTTCTCTTATGAAGATCAATGGTTACAATCATTTCTGGAGTTGGGAACCGGCAATGATGACCAAGCTTCTCTCCCTGGCAGTAAAGAGAGATATTGAAAAAAGTTTCGCCCAGAATCTGGCAAAAAGCCGTTTGCATCTCAATTTCACAGATGACGGCGAACCACTTTCTCTCTTGAAATTTAAGCTCATGGATAGTTTTGAGCTCAGCATGTCGGGAAAGATTCTTTTACAATCTAAAGATCTCACCCCTTTTCAACGGGAATTATTGGGTTTATTGATTACCGCAAAAGGTCAGCGTATTCCACAGGAAAGAATCCAACTGGAACTCTGGCCCGAAAGTAGCCCGGAAAATGCCAGAAAGAGTTTCGATACCCTGCTGACCAGATTGAGAAAACTCATTGCTCCTCACCTGCCAATACCGGTGAAAAATTATCTCTATCTCCAAAAAGGTATTCTCTGTCTGTCCAACTATGAGATAGACGCGCTACAATTTACTGAATCCGCCAGGACAGGATTAACCCACTTTAAAAACAGTGATTTCTGGCAAGCACATAACGCTTTCCAGACTGCAATTTCTCTGTGGAAAGGTGTCATGCCCGAGGATACATTCCGGAGTGAGCAGGCGCTAACCTTTAATGACATTCTGGCAAACCTAATGGTTGAAACAGGATCGACCTGGGCAAAAAATTTAGCAGAGGCCGGAAGGTTGGATGAAGCCATCGCCATCCTCGAACGAATTCTCTTGATCAACTATCTTGAGGAAGGACTGACCATACTCCTGTACAAATTCCATTGCCGGAATAACAATCATCTCAAGGCACGTGAGATTTTGGAGCGATATCAAAAAGCTCTACTAAAAGCAGATTATACCAAAAAAGAGGCTACCTCATTCATTGATGCAATTACAACAACGACCAATTCCTAGCACTGAGCCAGTTACTCATTGGTAATTGCAACCACACATCAGTAACTGCTTGAACAGGATGTGCTCTATTCATGCGTATTTCCCATGTTAATCCCAAACCACAACATCAGAACTCCTTACTCGTAGGAAAACATGGTGACACCTTTTTATCCTTATAAGTGCCAACTTTTTTATTTCGGTATCA
>WTAT01000478.1 GCA_013139415.1 Desulforhopalus sp. | reverse complement strand
ACCAGTCCCGGCAGCCGTCTGGCTATTCGGTTCTGGTCTTATAGGGTTAATCGGGGTAGCTAGACGAAAGAAAGTATAACTGGATAAAAGCTAATCAACAGCGGCAGCCTTCGGGTTGCCATTTTCGTTGGTGCTGTACGTCTGTAGTTGGCCGTACTCGGCAGTACAGATTGCCTGATGGGAACGGCAGGTTATGCTGCATAGTTGCCGTTCGCTGGTCGTCCGGGAAGGGCAAGTCCTGGCCGGTTACTGCCGATCTGGAACTCTGTATCGGCGAGAGTTTCTGTGGCCGGGAACGGCAACACTGCCCCGTACTCGGACGAACAACGGCTGCCTACAGTTGCTTATATTGTTTCAACCATAAAAAACACGCCCCACCGGAGCCAGAATGGGGCGCGTCAAAGTGGCAAGCGTTTAGAGGACGATTTCATTAGCCACGGTTACAACGATAAGAATAAATATGCCGACTGTATATTGGCCCGAAGTGCTACGTGATTACCGTTATTGATCGGTAACTTCGGTCTTCGTTTTTGATTGCGCCAAAGGTCTGATTGGCCGAACTGAGACTTCAACAACTCCTGAATCAAATAGTACGAGTAAGTAGTCTCCCTAATTGTTAGCTCATCGTTACATGCTGATGTGCTGAATAATACTTATTTACTATTTCATTTTGATGATTTTCTACTATCTTAAGACCACGGCCAGTAATCGGGAGAATGGTCTGGCTTAATTAACAGCTGAACGAGTTTATCTTGATACCTAATACGCGGGAGGAGATACACCATGGGACAAGCATTACATAGCATAGAGAATGAACCTGACAACACTGTCGAGATTGTTGTGCATATAACCGAAACCTTGGGAGAGCAACGGCGAGGGGATTTAGTTGCTGCACTGGAAGATAGTGGTGGCATCACCACAGCGGAGTTCTGTCCGTTGCGTTACCATCTGATGCTGGTCAGATATGACAGAGATTTGTATTCTTCGCACGAGGTGCTGGACCGTGTTACATCACATAATATAAATGCCAGGCTGATTGGACCAGTATAATTTACGCTACATTTACATTCCTCACGGCGGCCCTCGGGTCGCCTTTTTTCTTTTCGCAAACGGCAGCTATTGTAAGTAATTTTACTGACATACATTATGTTTTATATGTATTACCCTCCACAGAACCATGAGCGAATTGATGAGGATGTAAGAAATGCTTGAAAACTTTCTGAAATGCACCCAGTGCGTAGCTGCTTTCCTCTTTCTGCTATTGGCACCCCCGCTACTACTTACTTATCTCTGGCTATAAGTCTCAGGATCTTATAACTGGTATTTAACGATCATCGGATCACATTTTCGTTTGCGTTAAAGGTCTTATATTGACCGGAAGTACGTATTCATACTGAATCTAAATAGACAATTCTCTGGACGGCAGGTATATAGCAATTGGTGTAAGGTTGCATACGGGTCATCTCACGGGGTGGCTTGTATTTATTCTTTGGTTTGTTGGCGCATGACTGTTCAGCGTGCGATATAGGGGAGTGATTCATGGTTGCGATAAATGATGTTTCGGGAAAATCTCTTGCAGAGATGTCGGCAGATGACTTGAAGTCGTGGTTTGACCAACGTTTTGATGAAAAGACAAGTGAGAACGAAGAAAGCAGGACCCCAAGACTGTCCATCATGGTTACAAAAGGTACTCTGGACTGGGCCTATCCACCTTTCATCCTCGCATCAACAGCGGCTGCACTGGGCTGGGATACCACTCTGTTTTTTACCTTTTACGGGCTTGCACTGCTGAAGAAAGACCTGAAGCCAAACATCAGCCCACTTGGCAATCCCGCTATGCCCATGAAAATGCCTTTTGGGCCACAATGGTTTCAGGGGATTGAGTGGAATATGCCCAACCTGATGATGGCCGGCGTACCAGGCTTTGAGTCTCTTGCAACGGCCTTGATGAAGCAGACTGTTAAGAACAACGGTATTGCGACAATCCCGGAGCTACGTGAGTTGTGCATTGAGGCTGAGGTAAAGCTGGTGGCGTGCCAGATGACTGTTGGCCTGTTTGGATGGAAACAAGAGGACTTTATCCCGGAAGTCTCGGAATGGGCAGGTGCTGCAACCTATATTACAAATGCACAGGGTGCGGATATTACATTATTTGTTTGATATCCCCTGGCCAGAGTAATTTGGGATGACGCATGGGTGGTTTTTTCATTAGGTTCCTCTCGGCGACTCTTGGGTCGCCGTTTTTTATTCGGCTAAAGGTCCGTTTGTGGCCGGTTCCTGTCCTAGGGACTGATTCTAAATAAGATTTCCCTAAACGACGGGAGACGACCCGTTGTAGCCTTTAGAGCTAAGCGTTCGAACGGCAAGAAAACATGTAAACGGACATTCAGCCCTCGCTATTTAGCTGACCATCTATCAATGTTGTTTAACGGCCCCACCCAACATGCGTAGTGTCTACTGCGTTCTCACATTACCTGTCAGATATTTTTACACGTAGATGCGCTGCACTCGATCCGAGAAGACACAATAACAACTCATCCAGACAGTTACATGCAATGGCGTGAAATATGCAAAGCATAGGAGATCAGGATGGTGCCACTCTTCATCGCAGTATCGATACTGACTGAAATACACCATCCCTTGAGATCGGTCTGGCCTATCTCGCACATATACTGCTAATCGCCTGGGTGAATATTATGAACAGACTTTCCAATAAGAAAGGTGCATACATCACTGCTGCCATATTACTTCTGCCAGTATTAGGCTGGATTACCAGTGCAAACGCAGTGTTGCAACCCGCCTTTGAGGAAGTTTTCCTCGAAGATGTCGATGGACGTTCTCGTGCATGGGGAGTAGCCATTGCCGATTTCAC
>WTAT01000505.1 GCA_013139415.1 Desulforhopalus sp. | reverse complement strand
GATTCGGTATTCACACCATGCTCGCCTCAAATGAACTTAACCATGAATATATGGTCCAGACCAGCCAAATGCTTTTCGAACTTATCACCAAAATCTCAGGTGAACTCGGTATCACTTTTGAGTTTATCAACATTGGAGGTGGTCTTGGCATCCCCTACGAACCCGGGATAGCAGGATTGGATCTTGTTGCAATGGGTAAGGAGATCACGGCCCTCTTTAAGAATTTTCAACAGCAGCACGGCTATGAACCTGCATTATACATGGAAAGCGGCCGCTTTATAACCGGTCCACACGGGGTCCTGGTAACCAAAGCCATTAACCGCAAGGATATCTACCGAACCTATGTGGGGGTTGATGCTTCCATGAGTTGTCTTATGCGTCCCGGAATGTATGGTGCCTACCATCATATTGATGTAGTCGGTAAGAATGATACTGGAGAAAATGAAATCGTAGATGTGGTCGGCTCCCTCTGTGAAAATAACGATAAATTCGCCGTTCAGCGCGAATTACCGAAAATCGAAGACGGCGATACCCTCGTCATCCAGGATACAGGTGCCCATGGAAGTGCCATGGGTTTCAACTATAACGGAAACCTGCGCCCCAAAGAGCTTCTTTTGAGACAGGACGGGACAGTCGAACTTATCCGTCGGGCAGAACGGTTAGAGGACTATTTTGTCACTCTGCAATTTGATCCGGATCTGATGCAGCCTTAAATAAGTTTCGTATGTCGCATGCAAAACGACAAATAGAATTAAAGGGGTCCTCTGAATGAACATCAATATTGACTGGTTTTTAAAAACCGTTGCATTGGCAATTCGTGACAAACAGGTGCCAGTGGTCGATCTGATTGCAGTGCAGACAAAGGACCCCTTCAAGGTTTTAGTGGCCACGATCCTCTCCGCAAGAACCAAGGACGAAACCACCGCAAAATCCTCGGCACGACTCTTCAAACACGCACCGGATGCTGATTCCCTTGCCACGCTGTCCGAAGAACAGATATCCACCTTCATTTATCCGGTCGGCTTTTACAAAACCAAGGCCAAGCATCTCACCAAATTACCGGAAAGACTCAAACAGTTTGACGGCAAAGTACCAGAGACCATCGAAGAACTTATCACTTTACCTGGAGTCGGCCGGAAAACAGCAAATCTTGTGGTTAGTGTGGCCTTTCAAAAACCAGCTATCTGTGTTGACACTCATGTACACAGGATTATGAATATATGGGAATATGTCGAGACAGATACTCCCCTGAAAACCGAAATAGCCCTGCGAAAAAAGCTCCCGGAAAGGCATTGGATTGGAGTTAATTCCATTCTTGTTGCCTTTGGTCAGTCGATCTGCAGGCCGGTCAGTCCTCACTGTGATATCTGTCCCCTTGAGAAGAAATGTCCTCAGAAAGGGGTAAATCCCCGTAAGAGACCTGGAGCGAAAATGGATAAGAACAGAGCATTGAAATTTATTTCCTGGAACGTCAACGGTATTCGAGCTGTAGAAAAAAAAGGTTTCATCGATATGTTGCCGGATTTTGATGCTGATGTCATCGGTCTGCAGGAGACTAAAGCACAACCGGACCAACTTTCCGAAGAACTGAAAAATATCCCCGGTTACACATCCTATTGGCACAGCGCCGAACGAAAAGGCTATTCCGGTGTGGCTTTCTACAGTCGCATAGAGCCGGTAACCGTACATTACGGGCTCGGTGATCCGGAATTTGATTGCGAAGGCAGGGTGCTGACACTGGAATTCGACAGTTATTTCCTGATAAACATCTACTTTCCCAACAGCGCTGAAAAATTAAAGCGCCTCGACTATAAGTTGCGTTTCAACGAAAAGCTGGCCATTTATACAAAGGAACTTGAAACGAATAAAGCAGTAATACTTTGCGGCGACTTTAATGTTGCCCACAAGGAAATAGATCTCAAAAACCCTAAGACTAACGTTAAAAATGCCGGATTCACCCCGGAAGAAAGAGCCTGGATGGACAGCTTTGTCGAAGCTGGTTATGTCGATACTTTTCGGATGTTCAACCAGGAGCCAGATCAATATACCTGGTGGAGCTACCGATTCAGTGCCCGAGCCAAGAACGTCGGGTGGCGTATCGACTATTTTTGTGTGAGTGAGGGCGTGAAGACGAAAGTGAAGAATGCTGCTATCTTAAAAGATATTTTAGGATCAGATCATTGCCCAGTGGAGCTTCTGTATCAACCAAATTAGAATCAGGAATTATGGGTCAGAAGATGGGGTTCGCTTAACCTGATATATTCAAGAAACTTTCTAGGTCCTGCCGGAAAGGCGAATTGTTCGAGTTCGTCCGAATTAATCCAACGATAATCGCAGGCAGAACTCAAAACAGGTTTAGTCTTTTCCCCATCAAGGACACAGAGAAAGCAGTGGAGATAAATTTTATGGTGGGTGTACTGGTGAATAACCCTGGTAATAGGTTTTATACGAGCCACAGACAATCCGGTATCTTCTAATATTCTGCCTTTAATCTTATCACCGGGTTCACCTGCTGCTACCTGGCCACCAGGAAACTCCCAGAGCCCACCCCAGACATCATCGGCCTTACGTTGCTGAATGAAGATCTTCTCGTTCCACCGGATGATGCCAGTTACCTTATGTACGTTAATTATCTTTCTTTTTATCCCTACCACAGGCCGTTCTGCGACCACTCCAGCTTGTAATGCCTTGCACGACGCAGCAACAGGACACTCTGTACATCGCGGATTTTTCGGCGTACAGACCAAACCACCAAGATCCATCAATGCCTGGTTATAGGCCCTTGCCTGCCCCCGTGGCAAAAGATTTTCTGCAATCTCAACAAGACGCTTTTGTACCAGTCGCTCTTTGATAGGTTGACCGATGTTAAAAAGCCGTGCATACACACGGGTGACATTGGCGTCAA
>WTAT01000101.1 GCA_013139415.1 Desulforhopalus sp. | reverse complement strand
ACCTCCACTTTCTGGTTTGATATGTGACTCGAACGATTTGACCACTCCGGAAGGAACGGGCTCTATATGATTCACCTCCTTTCTGTCTTTTAATGTGCCCCCCCCGGCGAAATTCATTACAGCCGTGTCACACGCTCTCATCTTCACAGGCCGAGGTCCTGAGGGCCTAATTTTCAATAGAATCTCAAGGAAGAGGCCCCCAGTATGACTTCAATACGAAAATGAGGCAAAGTGCGTGCCAGAAACAAGATAGGTACGAGAAAGGATTAACCGGCTAATATCACGGAAACATTTTTGGATGACTCAGGGATTCCGCCCTGTGATCCAGGATGGGGATCTGCCAATATTCTTTACAGTTTGTAAAGTTTTTCCTTCAATTTCTAAAGGTTCTTATCTAATAATCTTCTTTAATTTCAGCAAAATATGCTGATCCATTATCTGGCACAAATATTTCAATGTTAGTGTTAAGATTCCTACCAAGTGGCCGCGGCTGCTGAGTTCAATATGTTGATCCTGGTGGCCGGGGGGGGTGTGGCGTTAAAGAAAAAGGATGATTTGCGCAAAGTTGAAGAGATCTAGTGATTGCAGAAAACGGAAAGGAGGAACTATTATGAACGAGAATCAAATTGAAGAACTTGCCGTTAACGTCAAGGATCTGGAAACTGTACTCATTCCTTTGACTTCGGCCCAATTGCTCACTGCCTATTACACCTTGCTGGCTTATGCGCGGCAGCAGGGAGACTCGCGGAAGGAGGATGAGATTTTTAAGGATTGTTTCAAAGACTTCCGTAAGGTGAGCCAGATGCTGGAGGGTGCGTTGGCGGAACTGGAGCCCGAGGACCTCTATCTCGAGCTCAAGGGCCATATCACAAAGAGGGAGTGATCGCGTGGGTGCGTAGCAAATAGTTTACGGCGGCAGATGGTCACAGTTCAAGAAAATACCGGTGTATGAACATGGGACTATATAATCTTGATAAGATTTTCAAAGCTGAGTCCATTGCAGTGGTTGGTGCTAGTGAGAAGGAAGGGAGTATTGGCCATGCCATCATGCAAAACCTGATAAAGGGTGGATACGAGGGGGAAATAGTCCCGATTAATCCTCGCTATTCCATAATCCATGGGCTCAAGGCATTTCCGTCAATTTCCAAGACAAATAGTCCCATCGATCTTGCCATCATCGCCATCCCCATTTCCACCATACCACCCACTGTCAGAGAATGTGTGGAAGTAGGGGTGGGGGGGGCTATTATCCTTTCAGCCGGAGGCAAAGAAATCGGAGCCAAAGGTCGGGAAATAGAAGATAAAATAAAGCGTGAAGCAGATATGGGGGGGCTTCGGGTAGTTGGACCGAACTGTCTGGGAGTCATCTGCCCGGGAAGAAAGCTCAACGCCAGCTTTGCGTCACACATGGCATTTCCCGGAAAGCTAGCCTTCATTTCCCAGAGCGGGGCCATTTGCACAGCCATACTTGATCTCTCCCTAAAGGAAGAGATTGGTTTCAGTTATTTTGTAAGTATTGGTTCCATGTTGGATGTGGATTTTGGGGACTTGATCGACTACTTGGGGAATGATCCTCAAGTCAAGAGTATTCTATTATACATCGAGAGTCTCACCAATTTCCGCAAGTTCATGAGTGCAGCAAGGGCAGTTTCCCGAGTCAAACCTATCGTGGTCTTAAAAGCCGGGAGAAGCCCGGCTGGGGCCAGAGCAGCCGCCTCCCACACTGGAGCTATGGTAGGAGAGGATTCTGTCTACGACGCAGCCTTCAAGCGAGCTGGGATTGTTCGGGTGAACACCATTGGGGAACTGTTTGACTGTGAAAGACTCATGGCCAAACAACCCCGTCCCAAAGGTTCTCAACTTGGGATTATTACCAACGCCGGGGGTCCAGGAGTGATGGCGGCAGATGCTCTGGCGGTATATGGCGCAGAGCCTGCCACCTTGAAACCGGAGACCATAAGCAAATTGAATGAAGTTTTGCCCCCCTTCTGGAGTCACTCCAATCCTATCGACGTGTTAGGGGATGCCTCGTCCGAACGGTATGCTACAGCGGTGGAGATCTGTCTGGCGGCAAAGGAGTTGGACGGAGTGCTATTGATTCTTACCGCCCAGGGAATGACCGACCCCACTGGAGTGGCGGAACGACTGGCTCAGACCCTCAAAGGAAAACCCTATCCTGTCTTCACATCGTGGATGGGGGCTGTGGGTGTCGAAAAAGGACGGGACATTCTAAACCATGCTGGAATTCCAACCTACGATACTCCCGAACAGGCCGTTCGGGCTTTCATGTACATGTATGAGTATTCTCGCAACTTGGACATGCTTCAAGAAATTCCTCCTAAGCTTTCCACGGAGCTCCACTTCGATCGCGACCGGGCCCAGGTTGTCATAGACAAGGGTTTAGAGCGGAAAAACGGCTTACTCACTGAACTGGAGTCCAAGGAGGTTCTCACTGCCTACGGTATTCCAGTGACCCGAACTGAAGTTGCCATCTCAGCTGAGGAAGCCGTCCAGCTGGCTCAACAAATAGGATATCCGCTGGTCATGAAAATTCACTCAGCTGAAATTATCCATAAGACGGAAGCGAATGGCGTGCAGCTAGA
>WTAT01000104.1 GCA_013139415.1 Desulforhopalus sp. | reverse complement strand
CCCTCACCCTTTGCCCTGCAGCAGGTTCAGTAACTCTTCGGCTGAAACCTTTCCGGCCGAATCAGCTCCTTCCAGCAAACTGTCAGCCAGGTCTCGTTTTTGCTTATGCAGTGCAACAATCTGCTCTTCTATAGAATCTTTTACCACCAGGCGATACACCGTCACTGGTCTTTCCTGGCCAATTCTATGGGCCCTATCGGAGGCCTGATCTTCCACAGCCGGGTTCCACCAGGGATCCATGTGGATGACATAATCTGCGGCGGTAAGATTGAGTCCTGCTCCGCCTGCCTTCAAGCTTATGAGAAAGACATCGCCTTCGCCGCTTTGAAAGCTGTTTATCCTCTCTTTTCTCTTGCTGATTGAGGTAGAACCATCCAGATATTGATAGCTGATTTTCTGGTTGTCCAGGTGTTCCTGAATAATTTTCAGATGGCCGACAAACTGACTAAAGACAAGAGCCTTGTGATTATTGTTCAGGAGTTCTTTCAGGGTGTCACCAAAGACCTTGAGTTTGGAGCTGGTGATTTTACTCTCCGGCAGGGCAAGTTTCGGGTTGCAGCAGAATCTTCGCAGTTTAGTTATTTCTGCAAGGATTCGCAGATGTTTCTGCCCAGCCCCTTCCTCGTCATTGGCGTTAATATTTTCCAGGGCCCTGAGGCGCTGTGCTTCGTAGAGGAGCTGTTCCTCTGTGCTCATCTCTACCTGCAGGGTGATTTCGGTTTTTGCCGGCAGTTCTTTAAGGACTTCACTTTTTAATCGTCGCAGGATAAAGGGGCGAATCAGTTTACGTAACCTGTTTCGGGCCTCATGATCGTGGTCCCGTTCGATGGGGATGGCAAATTTTTCGTTGAACTTTTTGAAAGAGCCGAGCAGGCCGGGATTAAGAAAGTTAAAAAGGGCCCACAACTCCCCGAGATGGTTCTCCACCGGGGTGCCGGTGGTGATGATCCGGAACCCGGCCTGTAAATGCATGGCCGCCTTGGATCGTTTAGTCTGCATGTTCTTGATCGCCTGGGCCTCATCCAGAACAACCGTCTGCCATTCTACCTGGCCCAGCAGGTCTGCCTCTATGGGCAAAAGTCCGTAGCTGACAATAACCAGGTCAAACGGCTTGAGATTATCTATCGTTTGCCGGCGGTCAGCCGGACCAAAAACAATAACATTGAGGGTGGGGGCAAAACGATCAGCCTCCTCCTGCCAGTTGGAGGTGACGGATAAAGGGGCGACCACCAGGCTTGGCCCTTGCCCGGCCCGGAGCAGAATGGCAGCCAGGGCCTGGATAGTCTTGCCCAGCCCCATATCATCGGCCAGGCAACCGCCGACCCCCCAGTGGGATAACTGAGACAGCCAGTTAAAACCCACTGTCTGGTAGTCACGGAGAGAACCTTGGAGAGTGGATGGGAGTTCAGGCTTAACCACTTCGCTGAGGTGTTTACAATGCTGCTTCCAGGCCTTGTCACTTTTCAGTTCTCCAGCTTCATCGGTGAACTCTTCCAGGGCCAGAGCAGCCAGGGGATTGAACCGCACTCCTTTGCCGTGCCCTTCAGAAAAGCAGCGCAAGTCATCTAGCCTGTTGCGCAGCTGCCTTGTTATGGCCAGGAAGGTTCCGTCATCAAGGGGGATAAAACGACCAGTGGCTCGACTGAGCATATCGAGGAGCTTACGCAGGTCAAGGGCAAGGGTGTCATCGATTTCCAGAGCCCCTGTGGCCTTGAACCAGTCACGCTCTTTTTTTATATGCAAGGAAAGGTTGTTAAAGGAAACCTCACGATGCACCGCCAGTTTTTCACCCTGGGGCCATTCAAGGACAACGTCATCACCGCATTCTTTTAATTCGAGGAGCAATTCCAATGATTCTTCCGGATCATCTATCAGCCACTGGTTATCAATCTCCTCTAAGCGGTTCAGAGTCGGACAGGAGCGGACAATATTCCCCTTTTGTCCTTTTTCCTTGGCAAAATCACGCACTGCCTGGAGTTTCTTACCTTTAATCTCGGTCAGCACACTTTTTCCGCCCTTACCGGGTCTATAACTGGAACCGCCTGTACCAAAAGGTTTGATGAAAAATTCAAGTTGGATTCCATTCAGGTAGGGAAGGATATGGGCATGGGGTCGGAAATCAGCATCGATACTCTTTGTTTTCTGGCTGGTTACAATATCGGATTGCACTGTTACCACGGATGAAAGGGAATCGACCACCTGCCGAACCAGTTTTTCACCTGCGCGGGGAACACTCAGACCTTTACCGAGGGCTTGAATGATATCTTTATGCTCCTGACTAAACCGTATTATTTTAAAACGGGTGGGAGTGTCTTGTATTATCTGAACCTCGCCTGTGGAACCAAGATCGGCAGGGAAGATACTGAGTGTAAGTTTATTTTTTTCATCTTTGATCCACATTTCAGGCTCATACAGGACGAACTCCACCCGGACCCCGGGAGAATCTTCCAGGAAGAGCAAGGGGTGTGCCACTAAGGCAGGCAGGGCCAGATTTTCATCAAGAGTATATTCCGTCTTGCCGTATCGCCAGTCGGTGCGGTAATATTCTTCCTTGATGGCCTGGCAAATCCGACGATCCTGATCTGTGAGTCCTTCCATGGTATGGTAATCATGATACAAGGTTTTCATGGCCACCGGACGGCCCTTTGTCCAACTGCCTTTTTTACTCATTTTCTGCAGACGAGGAACAATGTGGCAGTAATTGTGCGTCTCAGAATAGCTAAACAGCCAGACCAACCGTTGCCCTATAGAACCCCCGGTTGCCGTCTTCTTGCTTTTGTCTGCAATAGATAATAAAGAGTTGAGAGTTTTCTCCCATTCGGGCAGTTTTTTGACAATGTTTACGGTGCTTACGGTGTTGCATGCACCATGGAGTTCAGCGGCCATCTCGCTGTTCTGCTTTTGAGAATCCCCCAGGGAAGCGAGTAGGGCAGAGAATTCAACTGCCAGCCAAATATAGCCGTTTTCCAGGGCCCTATCTCTTAATTGCCTGAATTTGGGGATGTCGACCTCATTGTCAGACATATTGTTCCAGAACATCAGAAGATGGAGAATCAAGGTGTCCAGTGGATGTTTTACGACAAGGGCTAACCATGGCTTATGGGAGACGGAAATGGCAAGACCGAGCTGATCCTGGAAAACGTTCTGCATAAGTTCCAGCAGAGGAAAATAGGGATAATTGTTCTTTTTTGCAGTTTCTATGAAGTCAAGCCCTTTGTTGAGATATCTGTTTTCGCCTGTCTGTAAGAGGGCCAACAGATAAAAGATTCCGGCCTTACTCTGGAGAAATATTTCTCGTTTACCGGTTCGCTTTTTTATAACTTTCAGACACTCATCAAACTGCTTAAGCGCCGTCTGGTAGTTCCCGCTTATATGCTCCAGCCAGCCAAGACGGCTGAGCTGCTCCGGTATGAGATCGGAGTTATCTTCCAGGCCATCCAGGAGCAACCGGGCAGAATTGATATCACCACACATAAGAAAATGAGAGATGAGCGTCAACGAATCAGCTTCACCTTGTATCCTGTCACCATAATTACTGGTTATATAGCTGAGTATCTCTTTTGTTCCCTCCAGGGCATGCCCTGCTGCGTTGAGCAAATACAGCAGAACTGTCAGCCTGATTTCCGGAGCAAGTTTCTCGATAATCAGAGAAGAAAATGGGCGATTCAACAGGTTAAGGAACAGATTGTTTTCCTGGTATTCATCAGGAAAATTGCCGGCTGCATTGTCTATAAGAGTGCCTACTTCCTCTATTGAACCACTGGTAAATAAGACAATTTGAAACCAGCCGATTAACTGCTGATAGTTTTCGAACCATGTTGTCCCGGTAATCTGGGCAGGCAGCTCCATGTTTACCGGGACAACCCGTGCTATCTCGTAAAACAGTCCCTCCAGCAAAGTTTCGCGTACCGCCTGTTGCCTGATGGACTCCGGACAACATATCCCCCTGGGGGATTTCAGCAGCAAGCCCTTGGCAATGAGGTCGTTCTGAATGGGCTGGATACTGCTTGAGTTTAATGCAGCCCCGGTTCTGTCATCGACAAATCCCAGGTCGGCGAGACAACCTGTCATGTCATTGAGCCGAAT
This sequence comes from Desulforhopalus sp., assembly GCA_013139415.1. Classification (GTDB taxonomy): domain Bacteria; phylum Desulfobacterota; class Desulfobulbia; order Desulfobulbales; family Desulfocapsaceae; genus Desulforhopalus_A. The sequence goes on along the minus strand of WTAT01000104.1, from coordinate 803 downwards.
ATAATCAACATTGACAGCCATGATCCGGACCATGGCCCTGGCGACCGGTGACAGGGCTTGATAGTCGGCTATCCGTTTGGTTTCTCTGGTTTGTTTGTGTCTCATATTTAGTGCCTTACTCCTGAAAGTCTGTCCTAAAAAACAAGAAAACGGAGAGTACTTTTAACATTAATAACTTGAATATACCACCAAGGCACTTATACCCTCGAGGGGCATTGAAAAGAATCCCGGCTTATTTCCTGTTTACCGGGGCTAAATATTTTATTCTTTATGAATTGCTGGTAAATAATCCCGATATGTATCAATTAATACTCGTAGTACTATTGTAATTTTCTAACACCCCACAAGGGGGTATAAGTGCCTTGGGGGGTTAACTTATGTTCTTAATTTCAATTGAGTTTTCAGCTTTCTCGTTTTTTACACCCCTCAAGGGGGTACTAAAAAGAGTGACAGGAAATCTGGAGTACTCAGTTTAGTGCCCCCTTGAGGGGTAAGGCACTAAAAAATGCATTCTTTGATTACGAATCATAATAATTTTTTCCAGGTGAAATTATGACCGACCATACATCTTACCCCACTTTGGCGATTGGTCTAGATGCGGGGTATAGAACCGATGAGTTAAAAAAACTGGCAACCCTGATCTGTACCGATGTACCGTCCAGGAAGGCTGAGCGAGTTGAAGCTATCGTCAGCACCATGTTAACCGATCTTAAAGGTGTCTTCAGCAAACTTTCCCCCCTTGCCCAAAAGGCGGTATCTGAAACAGTCCATACCTGGGCCGGTGTATTCCGAGGTCGGGTTTT
>WTAT01000301.1 GCA_013139415.1 Desulforhopalus sp. | reverse complement strand
ATTTTGCGTAGATTGGTACAATTGCCTTTTATCTATCTTCTGATATTTGTGATAAAACTGCCGACAAGGTCTATGTGACAGAAGGTATAACTTCAACATAAAAACAAGCAAAGCCCGTCAGTTGTTGTTTGACAGGAAACTAACCCCGGTAAACGGGAAAATAAGCCGGGACTCTTTTTAGTACCCCCTTGAGGGGTGCTCTTTTTAGTACCCCCTTGAGGGGTGCTCTTTTCAATACCCCATCGACACGACTTATAAAGACAGGGAAACTGGCAGATTCTGGATACGATTAAAATAAAAGCACATCCTTACACAATGACACCTGAATCTTCGGATAAGAAGAAGGGGTTATAACTCACTTTTAAATTTTAGAGAGGCTACCATGATCACCTACCTATACTGGACGGCTGTCATCATTGCCGCTGCCGCAATTTTCGCGATCTGTGCAAAAAACAACAAGTGGACAATCGGCATTACTCTTGCTCTGATTGTTCTTTTATCTGGCTGGAGTGCTTATTACTTCAGCCTTCAGCAGATTTTTGTCAAACGCTATGGTGGCGTCATGACTATACAGGTACCCCAAGGCCAATACCATATCGGGGCCACCTGGAAAGATGACAATCTATGGATTGAAAATTTTGATCCCGATACAAATTCTTGTATTTTCAGTGAATACTCAAAAGGCAATCTCCTTCAGGGAAGAGTGACCATAAAAAACTGTAAACCAATTCCCAAACTGTAAACGCAGGAAACAGGCCATTCAGTGCCTTACCCCTCAAGGGGGCACTGAACTGAGTACTCCAGAAAACCTGTCATTCAGTTCAATCCCCCCTCGGAGTCTGTCGCTTACCTGAGGGGTGCTCCTTTTTGTACCCCCCTTGTGGGGTATTAGTGCCTTACTCAAGATTTCTTGTCACTCTTTTTGGTACCCCCTTGATGGGTATAAAAAACAAGAAACCTGGAAAGTGTATTGAAATTAGTAATTTAAAGTGACCCAAAAGGCACTTATCCTGGCTTATTTTCCCGTTTACCGGGGTTAGTGTTGCTATCTGTCTGCATGAATAATAATTATTGTTATTATTTCAGTTGACAATGACAATCATTCCTATTAGTGTCGTACAAACTTAGAGTTCAATCATCCAATAAAGGAGAAAACAATGCAAAAGTGGGAATGCCCTTGTGGGTACATTTATGATCCGGAAGAAGGTGATTACGAAAATGGTGTAGATCCTGGCACTTCATGGGAAAAAGTTCCCGCAGACTGGGTCTGCCCAAAGTGTGGTGCCGAAAAAGAGGATTTTTGGGAGGCTGATTAGTGCCTTACCCCTCAAGGGGGCACTGAACTGAGTACTCCTGAAAGCTTGTCATGATAAACAAGAAATTTGGAGAGTGTTTTGAAATTAGGAACTTAAAGTAACCTCCAGATAGCGAACGTAGAGAGACCTTCGAGGCACTTATCCCCGCAAAGCACGGGGACTAAAAAGAGTACCCCCTTGTGGGGTGTTAATGCCTTAGGAGAAAAGATCTTTGTTTTATAGCCATCAATTTATAGCCATCAATTTATAGCCATCAATTAATACTGATAAAAATTCCGTCTATCGGGATTGATTGCTCATCTTTTGCATTACTGGTTTATTAACAGCTGGACATCAAACAGGAGCGACAAAATGAAAATATCAATAGATAGAAACGTTGTTGAAATCTCACCTGAATCCGCACAAGAAACAGAATCATTGAATGTACTCTGGAAAATAATCATAGACTGTTACGGTAACAACAAGAAACTTGCCCCCATGGGTCAGTTCGTTCCAGGCATTGACAAACTTGCTCGCTTCAATATTGAGGGAATTCAAGGTGGTACAACCGTTTATTCCGATGAGAAAAAAGCACCGAAAGACGACACCTATTACTGCAATACCTGCAATAAATATATGAAAGTGAAGGGTGGTGATGCGGTCCCTCTTTGTTGCAGCCGTGACATGGAACCCTTAGACTGACCAGCTGGGCCACTCTCTCTTTCCGTTTGGCAGTGGCCCTACAGTTTTTCCTCTTATAGCTGTTTTATGTAATCCTGTATCACCGCCCCCTCCTAACAGATCCCACCCACACTAATCCATTGCGCCAGCCCTGTGCAAAACTTGCACTTTTAGAGGAGCTGAGTGAATTTTTTGGACTTTTCCTTTGTTTTCAATTTGCTTCTTATTTGCTAACTACCTGGAACATAGAACTATTTATTTTTGGCATACAATTTGCTAGATGAATACCGTGACAGTTTTTTATGACTAACCGACTCTTTTTCTGGAATACATCAGAAGAGTGTTGCCATTCAATCGTGTTGCCATTCAATCTACGGGAATGGCCCCGGAAGCCATATGATCTGCCGCAAAATATTGTTACTGGGTCAAGAAGTATGTGAATTCTGAGACCAATATCTTTATGGAGGAAAGCATGGACCAGTTAGCCATATATCAAGCACCAGAGACTCTTTATCTTTCAGAACAAAGGGTAAACGACCGCCATGAGGTGCTCAATCTTCTTGCCATCACTGAAAGAGGAACTGGACAGATACTTGACATTAGTCGCAAAGGCCTATCTTTTGGCTGCCTCTATCCTCATGCTTTCCCGCAAGAATTCTATTTAGATATCCTTGATGCCAAAGGTTCCCATATCAAAAAGCTCAAAGTGCGAAAAATGTGGGAAATTAATGGAGATTACCAGGAAGGCGCAGCAATATATGAATTAGTGGTTGGCATCGAATTCCCTGATCTTACTTCAGCTCAAGCGGATGAACTAAACTACTTGGTCGACAATATTGAACTGATTGATTATCCGTACCCACATCTAGTTTAGTTTCCATCCGAAAATCAGGTAATTGTCACCTGCGTGGTCATAATGGCAGATGGCCACGCGGGCACTTTTCCGTATGTTTTAGAGCGAACTATTGATATGTTGCATCAAAAGCAACTCCCTCCTCGTGATAAATTAATCAATTTGCAAGAAAGAAGACCACTATCTGCCAGTCTGTAACTTGCCACCTCCAGCTTCTGTCTTAATTTATGACATTATTAATCCAATGCTGGGTTAATAAGAAAATAGTTTAACAACAGGAGCCAACCATGGCCCGATCATTTCTAACATCAGCCAGTTGCGCTCTTTGCTGGATGCTCTCTCCCGATGCTCTGATCATGTTGGGAAACAGTTTCGGCCAAAGCGGGCTGATGTTTTTCGTGCCATTTGTGATCGGGGTAATACTCTCTACCCTAGCCATAATCCTGACCCACCATCCCGCGTTAACCATATCTACCAGTAGTTCTTTTACCCAACTGGCTACGTCAGCAGGCCTCCTTCCCGCCATGACACTAACCCTTGCAAGTCGCCTCTGCCTGGTGCTGCTATTGCCGACCGGCATGCTAGTTACTGCAGGTTTCACCTTCAATGAAACCTTCATCTACTGGTTTCCAAATTTCGCCTTCAGTTTTTTACTGTTGGGAATCATCCTGACTCTGCATCTCGCAGGTGGTCGAGTCGCTCTTGCTGCACAACCATTCTTCATCGGCCTGACAATATGCTGCCTGGTTCTTCTTTGTCTTGCCGGCCTCCTTGGTCCGCAGGAACTGCCGCCGACAGAGACCGAGCCGGGAAACCAATTCTCCCTGACGGTTCCACTCATCTTCACATCCCTTCTTCTCTTTTTAGGGTATGACCAGCCTGAGTTTTCTCCTTCTTCCAATAGCCGTGCATATTATACCTGGACTCTTATAGCGGGCTTTATCATTCTTGCTTTCTGGGGTTTCGTTTCGCTGAAGCACGTTCCCCAGGCAACGCTCGCCAACTCAACAATCCCATATATTATCAGTGCCAGGGAGATCCTCGGACAACCCGGAAGAAGTATTATGGGCATTGCGGTCATCAGTGGCACCTGCGGTGTAGTAAACGGTCTTTTTCTGCTCGCCAGCCGGTCCCTTCAGCAAATGGCGGACCACGTCTACCTCCCGTCGGTTGGCAATCCTGCCTTAAGACAGAGAATCTGGCCTGTCATTTTTTCCCTCTTTATTGGCATCTTCATGGCAGTTGGATTAGCGGGAAGCGAAAACCTGGAAATATATATCTATGGCGCACTGCTGTTTTGGCTTTTGCTGATAGGAATGCATTGTTTTACAGCAGTCAGGGATTTGCAAAAACAAAAAAGAACATCTACCAGGTATTGGTATCTGCTCAGTACTGTTTTCCCATTGGCTGCTGTCTGGCTGGCATGTATCAACGTGCATGCAGTAACGCTTGTTGTCTTCTGTTCTCTGGTGCTGGGTATCAGCGCAACCTTATCCGCCGGATGGTTCTGGTATGACAGGAAGATACACAACAAGGCAATTCAAAACTCACAAGGAGAATTACCATGAAACGAGTTCTTTCATTGTTTATTGTTTTAATGGTTTTGGTGGCAACACCGCTCATTGCCGCTTCGGTGCCTACAATGGATAAAGATGAATTGAAATCCCTGCTGGGCTCTAAAGACCTGGTGGTCCTCGATGCTCGCCTGGGAAGGGATTGGAGTACCAGTGAATTCAAGATTAAAGATGCCCTCCGGGTTGACGACGGTGATCTTTCGGTCGCAAAGAACTACCCGAAAGATACTACCATAGTGCTCTATTGTGCCTGACCGAACGAATATACAAGTGCCAGGCTGGCAGAAAAACTCATGGCAGAAGGATACGAGAATGTTTACGCCCTGAAAGGCGGATGGCGGGAATGGTATCGTAATAAATTTCCTGTTGAAGAAAAATAGGCCCCAAAGCCCCTTTCGGAGAAATTGTAATTCCTCTGAAAGGGGTTCTAAATATTTTTGAACAACGTACTACCCACCAATGACATAGTACCGCAGCCAAACATAGATCATGGCAATAAAAACAGTGATTGCAGTAATAGGTGCACCATAGGCGACAAATCGCAAAAAACTGATTTTGTAGCCAGCTTTTTCAGCCATTCCCAGCACAATCACATTGGCCGATGCCCCAATGGGCGAACCATTACCTCCCAAACAAGCTCCAAGAGCCAGGGACCACCAGATCGGCATTAGATCCGGGTGGTGAAGCAGCTCCTGTCCACTTGCATTCGGCCATAGTTCTCTTGCCATATCAATCACCAGTGGGTTCATCGTGGCAACATAGGGAATATTATCAACCACCGCCGAAGCCACGGCCGAAAACCACAATATCAACATGGAAGTCGATAACAGATTTCCTTCCGTTAAACTGAGCATTTCTCCGGACATCATTCGGATAAAACCTACTTTGACCAAGCCACCGACCATTATAAAAAGTCCGATAAAAAAGAAAATAACCGGCCATTCCACCTCTGCCAGAATTTTATGCGGTTCTTTGGTCTTGGATATCAACAGCAGGATACCTGCACCAAAAAGTGCCACCGTCGCCGGTTCGTAGTTGAGCCATCCGTGCAACACAAAACCGACCAAGACTAAGGCCAGAACCGCCAGGCATTTCTTCAGCATCAGCGCATCCTTAATAGCCTCCTTCTCTTTCATGCCCAGAATACGGGTCTTCAGTTCTTCTTTCGTCTGAAGCCGTCGCCCGAAAAAGAGTTTTATAATCAGCAGAAAAACGACCATAATGACTATAACCACCGGTGCTAGGTGAACAACAAAATCAATGAAGGTAAGTTTTGCCTTTGAGGCGATCATAATGTTGGGTGGATCACCTATGAGGGTGGCGGTCCCCCCGATATTAGAACTCAGTGCTACGACAATGAGGAAAGGAACAGGATCAACCTGCAGAGCATCGGCAATGAGCAAGGTGACCGGGGCAATCAACAGCACAGTGGTCACGTTATCAAGCAAGGCGGAGAGGAGTGCTGTGATAAGAGCGAAGATAATCATTATCCTGAGCGGTTCTCCCCGTCCCAGTTTTGCGCTCCGTATGGCGATATACTCAAAAAGTCCTGTGGGCCGCATAAGATTGATAATCACCATCATGCCAATGAGCAAAAAAATGACATTCCAGTCGACTCCATATTCTTCAAGGTGAAAAGCCTCATGCTGATCGACAATTTTCATTACCAGCATCAGCGAAGCACCGCAGATGGCAATGATGGTCTTGTGGATCTTCTCCGAGATTATAACGACTAGGGCAACCACAAAGATAGTTATGGCTGCCCAAAAAGATGCATTCATTTGAAAGTGGTGTATGGCGATGCCGCTTTCCATAGCTTGCTACTCCCCGGCGTTGCACATAATATTAGTTATGGTCAGGTAGATATCGCGAATATGAACCATACCAAGCACCCTACCTGACTTGTCTACCACAGGCAATCGCTGAAGATAATTATCTATCATCAAATCTGCACAATGGAGCAATTTGTCATCTGCCCCGATGGTGATTATCTCTGTAGACATGATATCTCGGACAAGCATCTGCCCGGCTTTTTTGGCATATTCTTCAAACATGCCCTCCCAGGTAAATCCCCCAAGATTATCTTCAAGATAGCTGGGAATAACCGCCCTGATAACGTCTTTGATTGAAACAATTCCGACAAGTTTTATCCCGTGCTCAAGGACAACCATACCGTTGACGGAAGAGTCTTCCCATCTGGTCTTTCGCATGGTACAGATAGCATCATATAACGTCTGTTCAGGTCTGAGCCAGTTTGATGTCACCGGCTCCATTATTTCTTTTACCCGCATAGCTCTCCTCTTTTTCACCCCTTTACGGTAAAAACAACACCCCACGAAACTCTTTCATTTCCATTAATGGTCGTTAATGTGCAGTCATCTAGTCATCTCTTTTAAAACATATGCAACGCAGAGAAGAAACACAATATTGATAGGGACCAGTGCACAGTTCAGATAAAAAAAGCCGGAATCTCCCATGATGGATGATTCCGGCTGAAAACCAGTGAGTTTTAGTAGCTTGGAAAATTCTTTACTTTTTTTCTTAAAAAAATTTCGTGAAGGTCCTTGCCCCCCTCATAGTTGTACTAAAAAGAGCACTCCTCAAGGGAGTATTACAAAGAATCCCAATTATCGGGATTTGTTTTTTTTAGAGTTTATACAGATAGGGCTTAAGTTTTACCAAAGTCTTATCGCCAATACCCTTCACGTTGGTCAGTTCATCGATATTTTTGAATTTCCCGTTTGTCTGACGAAACTCGACAATTTTTTCTGCAGTGACGGGCCCGATGCCCGGTAGTTGGGTAAGCAGTTCCTGATCAGCGGTGTTGATATTCACTTCATAAGGAATTTGTTTCTTTGCGTTTTCGGCTGAGGCTGCCATCTCCTTTTTAGTAGATGCAGCATAGGTAGTTTCTGACAAAGTCGACAGACCGAGGGTACAAGCAAAAAGGGCAACGAGTAGTAAGTTAAAAATTTTCATGAATCTCCTTTTAAGTAACTTGTTCATAGAAATGGTTAGTGCCTTACTCCTGAAAGCCTGTCATAAAAAACAAGAAAACTGGAGAGTCTACTGAAATCATAAAGTTAAAGTGACCACCAAGGCACTTATACCCCCTTGTGGGGTGCTAGTATAAAAATTGCTGCGCAGCAAAAGTTATCATTTTCATTTCTTTTAGGATAAGCTACCCGTCCCCACAATTTTCCCACAATGTTTAAAAAATACTGTTTTTCGCAATAAACCACTCCAAAAAAGACAACGGGGACCTGAAGTAAAGTAATGACTTCAGGTCCCCGTTGTTGTTCTTTCGACAGAAGCTGCCGATCAAAAAAACGCTACATGATCGGTTTCATGGCACTCATATGCGAACGTAGTTCCTCGCCCACCGCCTCGATGGCAGTATAGCGAATCGCTTCATTAACCTGAATAAGGTCGAGGTTATCGACCCCATTGTCTTTCAGGTCAAGCCCCTTGCCGATCACGTCGGTACCGACACTCTTCATAAAATCCTGCAGGAGAGGGACGGCTGCGTGAGCGAAAAGATAGTTGCCATATTCAGCAGTGTCGGAAATGACGACATTCATCTCATACAGTTTTTTTCTGGCAACAGTGTTGGCGATAAGAGGTGTCTCATGAAGAGACTCGTAATATGCCGACTCACCTCTGATACCACAGTCGACCATCGTATCAAAGGCCAGCTCGACTCCGGCTTTGACCATGGCTACCATCAGTATGCCCTTATCATAGTATTCCTGCTCAGTGATTTCTACATCACCGGATACCGCCTGCTCAAAAGCAGTTTCTCCAGTTTCCTTGCGCCATTTCAGCAGATTTGCATCATCGTTTGCCCAGTCTTCCATCATAATCTTTGAGAAATGGCCGGAAGCGATATCGTCCATATGTTTTTCGAAAAGCGGTTGCATAAGGTTCCGCAGCTCTTCGGCAAGAAGATATGCTTTAATTTTTGCCGGATTGGAAAGCCTGTCCATCATAGCCGTTATGCCTCCGAGCTTTAAGGACTCGGTAATAACTTCCCAACCGTACTGAACAAGCTTTGAAGCGTATCCCGCATCGATACCCTCGGCGACCATCTTGTCAAAACAGAGTAAAGACCCCGTCTGTAACATTCCGCAAAGGATGGTCTGCTCACCCATGAGATCCGATTTTACTTCAGCAACAAAGGATGATTCCAGAACACCGGCCTTATCTCCGCCGGTACCACAGCAATAGGCCTTGACAATGTCCCAGCCTTCCCCGTTCGGATCGTTTTCGCCATGGACCGCGATAAGGGTCGGCACGCCGAAGCCTCGCTTGTATTCCTGACGAACTTCAGTTCCTGGTGATTTCGGGGCAACCATAATCACGGTAAGATCCTCGCGAATTTGCATTCCCTCTTCGACGATATTAAAACCATGGGAATAGGAGAGACAGGCGCCTTTTTTCATAAGCGGCATTACCGTAGAGACCACATTGGTATGTTGCTTATCCGGAGTCAGATTGATAACCAGGTCGGCGCTGGGGATCAGCTCTTCATAGGTAGCGACGGTAAAATCATTTTCGGTACCGTTTTTCCAGGACTGGCGTTTTTCCTCAATTGCCGACGCCCGCAAGGCATAGGACACATCCAGCCCGCTATCGCGAAGATTAAGTCCCTGGTTCAATCCCTGGGCTCCACATCCAACAATAACGATCTTCCTTCCTTTAAGGTAGTCAACACCATTGAACTCCGATGCATCCATGAAACGGCATTTGGACAGTTCCTCTATTTGCCGACGAAGCGGCAGGGTATTAAAGTAGTTCGAACTCATTTTTATCTCCTTGTAACTGTATTGTTTTTTATTGTTACCAACCAGTGATCGTTTTCTCCATCTCATATATTGACAAACTCTTGTTGCGTCAAGTGATTTGTTCGTGATACTGTATTGCACATTATGCAACAATCACGAAAAGAAGAAGGTCAGCAAGTGTTCTTTCTTCTTTATATGTCTTGCATATGCTATCTGCAAGGCAGCAGGATAACACTCCTAGCAAAGGGTCTATGTCATGAATATCAGGGAACTTGAGTTGTTCCGACATCTGGCCTCGACCCTCCACTTTGGTCGTACCAGTCAGGAATGTAATATCACCCCCTCCGGCCTGACCCGCACCATTCAGAGGCTGGAAAATGATGTGGGTGAACCGCTTTTTTTTCGAAACAACCGGTCCGTTCACCTCACCCCTGCAGGAATGCTGTTTAATGAATATTGTGAAGAGACCCTAAGCAGCTGGCATCTGTTCCGCAGCCATCTAAAAAGCGACACCGTGCTCCGGGGAGAGCTCTCTCTCTACTGCTCCGTTACGGCAATTCTCTCCATCCTGCCGCAGATTTTTAGAAAATTTCGAAAAACCCACCCGGAAGTGATGATCCATGTCCAGACAGGAGATGCCGCAAAAGCGCTGAACAAGCTACAGGCACGGGAAGTCGACATTTCCATCGCTGCACTTCCTGACAGTCGACCTGAAGCCCTCGATTTTATTGAACTTTTAGAGACACCTCTGCTGTTTATTTTCCCCAAATTCTTTCCGGAAACTATCATTTATTCACAAGGGACAATAAATTGGGAAAGAACACCGGTCATTCTGCCAGCCGATGGTTTAAGCAGAACCAGGGGGGAGAAGTGGTTTGCAGACAAGGGGATTCGCCCTTATATATATTCCCAGGTTTCAGGAAATGAAGCCATTATTGCCATGGTAAGCATGGGCTGCGGTGTCGGTATCGTTCCCCGTTTAGTCCTGGATAAAAGCAGCTTAATAGACGAGGTGGAGCTCCTTGAAATTTCTCCCCGGCTCAAACCATTCACTGTCGCCGCCTGCACCTTCTCTAGAAATAAAAGAAATCCTCTGGTACAGTCTTTCTGGAATATTGTAGAAACAGCAGCAGCGGTGAGATTCGAACAATTATGACAACAATACTAATAACCAACGACGACGGCATTCACAGTCCCGGCATTTTAGCCCTGCAGCAGGCCCTGTCAGAACTGGGCAAAACTACTGTCATCGCCCCAGACCGTGATAATTCTGCAGTCTCCCATTCGCTCACTATGAATCGTCCTCTCAAGATCCATAAACTGGCAGATAACTTTTATACGGTGGATGGTACTCCCACCGACTGTGTCGCCGTCGGCCTGAAGAAAATTTTCAAGGTGCCACCAGATCTACTCGTTTCGGGAATTAATGCCGGAACCAATCTCGGAGATGATATTTCTTACTCCGGCACAGTTTCCGCAGCCATTGAAGGAACCATGTACGGTGTCCCGTCCATGGCACTTTCAGTGGGCGGAGAGCCCCCTTACGACTTTCGGGCAGCTATGCAAATCGCCACTTGTATGGCCAGAAAAATCCTTAATAATTCCCTGCCCGAGAATACCTTGCTCAATATCAATATTCCAAGCGGTAGCGTCTACAAAACAATCAAAGTTACTCGCCAGGGCAGAAGACTTTGGGAAAATTCCATCCATGAAACCCTTGACCCCCGGGGTAATAAACACTACTGGATCGGTGGAGGCACTGCGGTCACCGACCCCGGAGAGGATACCGATGTCCACGCTTTTGCCACTGGCAATGTCTCAATCACCCCTATACAACTTGATCTCACCAACCACACCGGAATTACCTATTTAAAGGAAAAATGGCGACTGGAAGATGGTGCAACAGGTGATTGAAAAAAACATGACAACGGATCTGCGACAGAAAAAAAGCCTCCTGGCGATAAACGTTGGCCTGGCAGCCAACACATTACTGGCCGTTCTTAAGACCAGTGTGGGCATCTTCGGACACAGCCCGGCTCTTCTGGCCGACGGCATAAATTCTACTTCAGATGTGGCTTACGGCATAGTTGTATGTATTTTCATGAGGTTATCCGGCAAACCCGCCGACGAGGAACACCCCTATGGCCATGACCGCCTGGAATCAATTGCCGCAGTCGTAGTTGGGGCATTCGTTATAACCACGGCCATTTCCATCTTTTGGGCATCCATCAACAACGTATACGAACTGTTTAGCGGGACGAGTGATTTTACCGGGGCATCACAATTGGCCCTGTGGATTGTACTTTTTACCATCTTGTTAAAAATATGGTTGTCGTTCTGGACCTTTCGCATTGGCACCCAGACCAACAACAACGTTTTAATGGCGCTTGCGGCAGACCACCGTAACGATATCTTTTCGGCTCTGGCTGCCAGCATCGGGATCATTTTTGGCCGGTTGGGATTTCTTTGGGTCGACCCTCTGGCTGGCGGAGTTGTTTCTATCATCATTTGTATTACAGGAGTGGAGATCATCCGGGAATCAGCCGCCGATTTGATGAATACCCTGCCAGGTCAAAAACTCACTGAAGAAATTCTCGGGAAACTGGAAAAATTGGATGAAGTGCTCCATGTCGAGGAAATCCATGGTCATAGATTCGGCCTCTATATGGTAGCGAACATCACCATCGGCGTCTCCCCGACCCTCTCTGTATCCGAGGGAGATCGGATCGCCACCAGGGTTGAGAAACTGCTTGTTGAGGAAATCGACTCAATGCGGAGGGTCTTCGTCCACTATCATCCGGTGCAGACAGAAAGAGAAGAGATCAGCACTGAATCATAAGTACTGAATTGTTGCGCCAAAATGGCATGTAAAGAACACACTTCCCTGAACACAAAGGAACTCTACTGAGTTCCATGCCATTCACCTCTGTTTTTTTCGCTATTGATTTACCTTTAATTTGCAATTATTCTTCCAGCGATGTATCTAGTGTTGTGTCAACCCAAAAATGACGTTTACCTGGCCGTCATTCCCGCGCAGGCGGGAATCCAGTTTCGCAGAAAAGGCACAGAGACTCTCTTCAGCCTGGGAACAACACGAATACGACACTTCAAGCTTGACAGGACACTAGCACCCTTTTGCAATCGTCGCCGATCCATATGATTAGCACCTATTATTAAAAAAGGGACTTCAATGTTTCGTAAGAAAATTTCTGCACCGGAAAATATCCTCATACTCGGCCTTGGTGGAGTTGGTTTTTACCTGGCAAAGCGACTTATTCACGAAGAATATGCTATCACCATAATTGAATCCGATCCGAAACTGATCATGCAGGCCGATGGTCAGATTGATGCACGGCTTATTCAGGGCAATGCCATGAGTATCAACTGCTGGAAAGAAGCAGAAGCAGATAAGATGGACTACCTTATCGCCGTTACCGACAACGACGCGGTGAACATGATGGCCTCAATGATTGGTGACCGTTTCGGCATCACGCGGAAAATTGCCAGGGTACGATCTCTTGAATTCGGTAACACTGATTCGCTGCTTACCGCAAGCGACTTAAAACTCGATCTTCTCATCCATCCGGAAGAACTGGTGGCTCAGGAGATTGTCCGGCTCATTCAGATCACTTCCAGTAACGAGATCATAGATATTGCCCAGGGCGAGATACAGCTTCTTGCCACAGGTATCGATGATTCTTCTCCTTTGGCCAACCGGAACCTCATAGAAATAGCTGGAATGTACAGTGATTTCCCTTTTCGGGTCGTCGCCATCGCCCGCGGGATCACCACCATCATTCCCCATGGAGGTCAGGTTCTTCTGCCCCATGACCA
>WTAT01000029.1 GCA_013139415.1 Desulforhopalus sp. | reverse complement strand
GCATCGTCTTCCAGAACTGTTTTGCGGCTTTGTGCGCCGCCCCGGTCAAGGTCCAACCCAATATCCGGTAGCCTGCATGCCGCAGGCCTGGGCGGCCACCACCGTCTTCTTTTTCCTGCAGGCCTGGTTAGGGCTTTCCTTTGAACGAAAAAACACCAAGGTCTGCTTTTATCATCCGCAGCTTCCCGATTATCTCGAATGGGTAGAGATCAAAAACCTGGGGGGTGATCATGGCACTGTTGATCTACGCCTGCGCCGTCACGCTCAGAATGTAAGCATCAACGTATTGCGTAAAGAGGGGGATATGGAGATCGCGGCAATCGTCTAAGGCCTCTTTTCAATTATTGTCCTGTAAGCCTCTAGGTAGCTGGCGGTCATTCTTTGCACACTGAAATTCTCTTCAACATGTTGGCGGCAGGCCTCTGGTGAAATTTGGTCAACCTTTTTAACTGCCGCCAGAAATTCCTCGTAGGTTTCCACCACAAAACCGGTCTGGCCATCCATGATCACTTCCGGCACTGAACCGCGTTTATATGCCACCACCGGCGTTCCGCAGGCCATGGCTTCAATCATTACCAGGCCAAAAGGCTCTTCCCAGTCAATGGGGAAAAGAAAGCATCTTGCCTTGCTGAACATATCATGTTTGGTCTTCTGCCCCACTGGGGGGTGAAAAATGATTCGTCTGTTGTCCACATAAGGTTTGACCTCTGCATCAAAAAAATCCTGATTTGCGCCGCTGTCGATCTTGCTGCAGATAATGAGTTTTTTTCGTAAATCCAGGGCTGTTTTCACAGCAATATCAGCCCCTTTTAACCTGCTCATATTGCCAAAGAAGAGCAAATAGTCCTCTTTTTCCCTGGTCAGCGTATAACTTGTAGTATCAATGGCATTATAAACCATTCCGGCAAAATTTAAGCCGGCCAGCATCTTCATTTGATTCCTACTTATTGCTACATAATAGCCAATGTCCCTGAAGTATTCGAATGCCGGGTCTCCAGGGGTAAAATAATCGTTGTGTAAGGTGGTCACCACCGGCGTTTCTGAAAACTGGGACAAGGTGATGCCCCAATGACCGGCATGATTGTGGATAATATCAAATCCGCCATCCTCACTGATATACTTGAAGGCCTCGGAGACGCTTGCCAGATGCATGATCGGTGTATCTCTTTCAAAACCGACGGCCTCTTTGTAAGTAGAGTGCAATTTTGCCTTGGTTACTGCATCACCTGTGGCAAATAATGTGACATCATGTCCTCTTCTTACCAATTCCTCGGTCAACAGGCTGACAACCAGCTCTGTACCTCCATATTCTTTAGGAGGCACAGGCACGCATACTTGGGTAATTTGGGCAATTTTCATGTGGTACCTCCAGTTAGGAACTGACTACGTTAAAAAAATAGCCAAATACGGTGAAATCGACGAATGAAAAATTTTCAAGTTAAAGTCACTGTTCTATTGCCAAGAATGTTGAGAAAAATCTGCAGCTCTTTGCGGGCCGTATTCGCCCAAGAGTAATAGGCAGGAACATTTTTAAGACCGTTTTGGGCATACATGCTCCATTGATCATTGCCATTTAGAATTTTTTTACAGGCCCTGGCAATTGCCTTGGTGTCTCGAGGATCGATGAGCAGACCACAATCACATTTGGCCAAGATCTCAACCGGCCCACCGTTATTCGTCGCCACAATCGGTATCCCCGTGGCCGCAGCCTCCAGAATTGTGATACCAAACGGTTCATGAAAGGCGGGATTAACAAAGACACCGCGATAATCGTGAACAACCCGGTACATCTCACCTACTTGAGTTTCATATTCAAGATGCTTGATGATACAGACCTTGTCTGTGAGGTTGTAAGCGTCGACAATGGATTGCATCTCCTGCATGAGCAACTGTTCATGCTTCCCCATCTTACCGAGAGAGCCTGTGACAATAACCAAGTTGGCCATTGTCTGTAATTCCCGGTCAAAGGCATAGGCTTTGACAAGGCTTGTCAGGTTCTTGCGGTAATCCAGACGGCTGATCGTAAAAACCATAGGCTTAGCCGGCTCGGCCAGCGCCTGATTGATCAAGGACAGTATCCGACCACGGGCAACCAGATTCTCCGCGGTCCTGTTCTCCTCTGCGGGTGGGTAGATCTTGAGGCTGTTCAGGCCCGGAGGGATGATATGAAATCTGCTGTCGCTGATATCCACGTTATAGAGGTTATATTGATGGAGCCGTTCCTCGTCAGTGCTGACAATTATAGCTGCCGCATTGTCAATAGCCTCCTGTTCTGCCTTGAATCGTTCGGAAAAATGGTATATTCGATCAAATTCCGAAAAGTTTTGATCAGTGACACCTAGGCGTGCCATTTTCGGTTTACCAAGGGAATGGCCGGTGTGGACCTGGGGGATGGCGAGTATTTTGGCAAGACGGGTGCAGACTAAACCGGCATCCGCATAGTTGCTATGCAATATATCCGGTATTCTCCCCAGCTTCTTGATGTATTTAAGGCAATTGTTAGTATATTCCTCCATGTAGGGCCAGAGGTTGACCTTTTTAATGTAACGTTTCGGGCCGCATTCTATCCGAACAATATGCGCTTTTGAGGTAATAGGCTCGACAAGATCGGAATAACCGGGATAATCGACGTCGATGATACGTCGTGTGATGACATCGACGCGGTCCACTTCCGGCAACATTCCCAGCTCAGCAGCCAGATATTTTATATACAATATTTGACCGCCGGTGTCCTCATCGCGTCCGAGTTCCAAATTCACCGACCGGACAAGACCGTGCATGCTGTGGACTTGAATATAGAGACCCATTATGCTTTTTCCTGACACCCCAGGAACCACTTTTCAACTCGAATTAAAAGATATAAAAAGTTTCTTATATCTTTCTACTTTATTGAGATGTGATATGGCAAGGTTATGTTTTGGAAATTTGGGAGGTGTAAAGATGTTTCCTGATCAGTTTATAAGGGGCAAGCCTAAAAAACATGCCCCAAAAGGAGCATTCTGGGACGTTAAAAAGTTCAAAATTATTCCCAGATAACTAGCAGCAAATGGAGCACCCTGATTTATTGATGTTTCCAGAGAATCTTTCGGAGGTTGTTTGGAAACCTCTTCAGAATTAGATTTTTTCTGAGTAAACAAAGATTTAGAAGTGTGAAAAATAAAGGCAGTTGTAGATTCAATAGATCAATGCAACACTCCTACTTGACAAACCTAATAGTAATCTTGATAGTCTCTATAAGTGAACGATGAGAGATAATCCTTCTCTTTAGCTACTTTTCCATTTTGGAAAGGGTGTGCCTATGACCGATATAAAAAAAATCTTAGTCGCTGTCGATTTCAGCCAAAATTCTGGCAAACTTCTCCAAGAAGCGATTTATTTTGCGAAGAAATGTGACGCAACGATTGAGATTGTTTTCGTGTTGGAGAATTTTACGGAAGGTAGAGATTTTTATTTTCCATACATTTTGCTCCCTGAAAAAGAGGAAGAGGAACTGAAGCGCATGCCGGTTCCCGAATTGGAAAGTTTGATGAGGCAAAGGGCGGAAGAGGAGATGGAAACCCTAGTTAAAAAAAATATGGATCCGGCCATTGCTTGTAAGACGATACTTCTCAGCGGGGAAGCAGCGGAGGAAATAACCAAATATGCCGAGCAGGAGGTTATTGATTTGATTCTGATGGGGACCCATGGTTATAAAGGTTTTAATGAACTCATACTTGGCAGTGAAGCGCATAAAGTGATCAGGAGCGCTCCTTGTCTAGTAATCACTGACAATAACAGAAATCTATTTTGAGATATTCAAAGAGGTAAAATATCAGGTCTTGAAAAGTTAGCTTGGAAGTTCCTGGGACACCATACTTATAATAAAATAAAGTGGCTCTATATAAAACTCAGCTTGAAATCGGGCTTTCCAAGCCTGTCGTTGGGTTCCAACCTTGCAAGACGTTCTTGAGAGAAAACCTTTGTCGATTCAGGCTGAACGAAGTTCCAAGAGTTTCCCAGCTGAGTTTGCTTAAGAGGCACTTAAAATAATTCCACCGGACAAACCAGTAACCCTCACTTTAACAAGTGCGGTGTACGATCAGATCAGAACTAATTCAATTGTAGAAGTTGAGACACAGTCTGACATCTTCCACATCAAATTTCGACTATATCTTGCACTTTCTATAAGAGGCATACCTCCAAGATAATCAGGAAACAGTGTGCCACGAGAACAAACAATCTTTGCTCGTAACTACTCGAAAGATGAGGGTAGGTCCCTCGGAGTCGGTTTGCAGGAGCAGGCACCAAACCACCTTAAGCTGCTGTGGTAAAGAGCCATGGTGGTGAGCGTTAAGGAAAAGGCTCGGCATAAGACTAGGTCAGGTATGGAACATGGAGACGAGCGCAAGCGAACCACTGATGAGGTGTCGAAAGATTAAGGATGTCGTCAAAACTGGGACCAGTTTCTATTCCAGGATAAGTTTGGGGGAAACCTGTTTACTGCCCGAGCGGCGGTCGGCATAAAGGTGGCGTGAACATGATCTTGGCTTTCGAGTGGAACGTGGGAACCTGTTGTTCTGATGTTAAGG
>WTAT01000134.1 GCA_013139415.1 Desulforhopalus sp. | reverse complement strand
CCCAACGTTATCTTCGAGAATCCAGGATAGTTCTACTTTCTTTATTCCGGCCTTGATAACTGCGTCCTCAATATCACCTATCACCCTGTACGCGAGTGCCGCACCTAACAGGCTTTCTTGATATTTGGAGTGAACACCCATAAGACTTACCCGTCCCGTTTGAGGATATTTTACTTTCAGGCGCCATAACATTTTAAGCCATCCAAAAGGAAAAAGTGAACCGTTCAAATCTTGAATGACCTCGTTCAAGTTGGGTAGCATTACAATGAATGCCGCAGGTATATCATCAACGTAGGCAATTCGGACAAACTGTTCATTGATCAGTAACTTCAGGTCTTTGGCTACATGCGCAAATTCGTTTGGGGTGAAGGGGACAAAACCCCAATTCTGTGCCCATGCATCATTGAATATACTGAAAATAGTCTCCAGGTCTTTGTCAAATTGAGATTTCTTTATTGTTCGGGTCTGAATGCGTTTTTGAGTTTTTTTGACAATCATTTTCCTGGTGGCTGAATTGACAATCATTTTCCTGGTGGCTGAAGGCTCGACATCCTCGTCGGTGAGGATGTAAGCCAGTAAGTCCTTTTCCTTGCTATGGCCGCACTGTTCGATACGTTCTGCGTAGTATGGTGGAGCGTGTCCCATCATCATCGACGGCGGAGTGTCGAAACCATCAATCAGTAGCCCGCATTCCTGGTTGATAGACAGGTTAAATGGTCCCTGTACCCGTTTCATTCCTTGCTCGCGGAGCCAGGATTCAGCAGTGTCCAGGAGTCCCTGGAAGGTTTCACTGTTATTCTCAGCCTCCAGCATACCCCAAAAACCGGTAGCATCCTGATAACGTTCAAGATGCAGCTGGTCGACCTGAGCACTGATACGCCCCACCGGCTTTCCGTCACGAAAAGCAAGCCACAAACAGCATGTCGCGTGTTCAAAGTAGGGATTTTTGGGGGAGAGGTGCATGCGACGTTCAAGCAGTAAAGGCGGGACCCATAGTGGATCATTCTTATAGATAGACCATGGCAGACGGATAAAAGTTTCTCGGGCTTGACGGCCCACAACTTTGACTATTTGCAATGTGCTCTCTGACAACTCGCCATTTTGTTTCCGTGCTAAACTACTGGATTTTGTGTTTTTCATGAGATTAGGGCTAGTTTTTACAAAAGCGGAAGGGTAATTTGATTACAATGACCATACATAGTTTAGGAATTAGGGTCAAACTGCAAAAATTTAGTGCCTCACCCCTCAAGGGGGCACTGAACTGAGTATCGGCTTATTTTCCCGTTTACCGGGGGTAGAGTTATTGCAGTTACATTTCAACCGGAAGAAGATACTGCAGCTCGTCACCTTCTTCAAGTTTTACAAGATAATGATTTTGCATCTAATAATCTCAGCTAGTTGCCGGATGCGTTGTTGCTGGCAAAAAAATACAGGCAGGGCTAATTACTTATCTTCTGCTTGCCATTTATTGCTATGAGCAGTATGGAGAGTAAGTTTCTAAAAAGTGGTTCAGTGAGTTACGGTTACGAACTAACCCCGGTAAACGGGAAATAAGCCGGGATAAGTGCCTTGGTGTTATCTTTAAGTTTCTAATTTTAATACACTCTCCAGATTTCTTGTTTTTCATACCCCTCAAGGGGGTACTAAAAAGAGTGACAGGCTTTCAGGAGTAAGGCACTAAAATCCAAAGCGATATTTGAGAATAATAAAATAAGATTTTGTCCTTTGAGAGCCAGGTTGTACAAAATCCTGGTCCGCTGCACGCAAGTCCAAAATCGAATTTTGCTGTAATTCTATGAGGTCTTGAGAGGGGCAACCGACAATAATAAAGGGAGTTATTTGTATGAAGGTTATTATCTTAAGCGCCGGGCAGGGCACGCGCTTATTGCCATTGACTGCTAAAGTCCCCAAATGCCTATTGGAGATCCAGGGTAAAACACTTCTTGAATGGCAGATTGGTGAATTGCATAAATGCGGGGTCGATCAGGTAACTGTGGTCACCGGCTACGGGGCGGATAAAGTTGATAATCTTCTCCAGCAAAACTATGCAGGGCAAAATATAAAGAGTCATTACAACCCTGACTATGCAACAACCGACAACCTGGTGAGCTGCTGGAAGGCCCGTGAAGAAATGAATGAGGATTTTATCCTGCTGAACGGCGATACCCTGTTTGAGGCAGCGGTCGTCAGGAGTCTGCTCGCATCTCCTATAAACCCGGTAACCGTTACCATCAACCATGCGGATAGTTACGATGCAGATGACATGAAAGTCAGCCTGGCGGATACCCGACTTGTCAACATCAGCAAAGAATTACCTGCGGACAAAGTCCATGGTGAATCCATCGGTATGATACTGTTCCGCGGCGATGGACCGATGCTGTTCCGTAAAGGGTTGGAAAAGGCCTTAAATGATACAACAACTGTCTATCGCTGGTACCTTTCTGTAATTGATGCCTTAGCGCAGGAGGAAACGGTGTTAACATGTTCGATCAGAGGCTTGTCGTGGTGCGAAGTAGACTATGTGGTAGACCTGAAGAAGGCTGACGGGGTCGTTGTCGATTTTTCAGCAGAGAGCAGGTTTGACACTACTCTACAGGATTCACAAAGGCAAAAGACAGCAGTTTTGTAACTAATACCCCCCAAAGGGGTACTGAAAAGAGCACCCCTCAAGGGGGTACTGAAAAGAGAGACAGGTTTTCTGGAGTAAGGCACTAATTGGGCATTTTTTCTCTTTTTATCATGGGCGTTACAGGTGATGGATAAAACGTGATTATTGATCGTTATATAATTCGTGAAATAATTAAGCCTACAGTGACCATCTGTGCGGTGCTGGTCTTTATCTTCGGTTGTTATATCTCCACCCGTTACGGGGAGGACGCCGTTCATGGCATGTTGCCTGGTTCCTCCGTCTTACAATTAATTTTGCTCCGCATCCTTATTGCTCTTGAGGTGCTGCTGCCGACTACTCTCTACTTGTCAGTTGTGATAGCTCTTGGCCGTTTGTACAGAGATGCAGAGTTAACCGCTATGTTTGCCTGCGGTATAAGTATGACAAGGGTGGTCAAGTCTGTTTTTCTTGTTTCCATTTTAGGAGGCCTGATTGTGGCGAGTTTGTCACTTTTTATTCGCCCCTGGGCCTGGAGTCAGTTTTTCCAGATAAAGACACAGGCAGAAGCCAATTTTGACCTGACAAGGATGAAAGGCGGTACCTTTTATTCAACTGGTGGCGGCGAACGGGTTGTCTTCGCTGACAAAGTAGATTCTCAGAAGAATCGGGCAAAGCGCGTTTTCATCCAAACCAAAACAGAAAAATCCTTACAGATTATCTATGCGGACCGGGCCAGTCAGTTCAAAGATGAGACTACCGGCAAGCCCATATTGGTATTTCAGGATGGTCAACTCTATGAATTTCCTCGTTCCGGCGCAAATGGCTTGATTCTGGAGTTCGAGAATTCGGCAATGCATCTGGTGCCGAGTGATGTTATCCAGCACGAATATAAGGTCAAAGCCGTTGCAACCAAAGCACTTTTACATTCGAGCAACCTGGAAGAAATAGCAGAATTGCAATGGCGCCTCACCGCACCGTTGTCAACTATCCTGCTGGCACTACTAGCCATACCCTTGAGTCGGTCTTCTCCACGTCAGGGGAAGTATGTCAAAGCACCGGTGGCAATATTGATTTTTGCTGTTTACTATAATTTCAGCGCTCTAACGAAACAATGGGTGTCTCAAGGGGTGATTGAAGTTGTTCCCGGAATCTGGTGGGGGCAGTTGTTGCTTACAGCTTTAGTCGTCCTCCTTTTTTGGCAGCCGACCTTCTTGTTGCCTTGGCGTAAGCGATAATATCCGCAATGCGAATACTCGATATCTATATCGGCAGAAGCTTTCTAAAATACTTTTTTTTCATCATCCTTATCCTGATGGTGCTGTTTAGCTTGTTTGAACTTATTGCTCAGTTGGAAGATGTGGGCAGAGGCAATTACCAACTGAGTAATGCCTTCACCTTTGTTGCTTTGACGCTTCCCAAACGTTTGCTCGATTTAATGCCAATAAGTACCCTGCTTGGCGGCATTATTGCACTGGGACTGTTGGCTGACCATGGAGAACTTGTTGCCATGGAAGCATCGGGAATATCGATTTTGCGAATATGTGCCGCAGTATTCGCAACCGGGATGCTCTTGATGTTAACCTCGGGTATTCTTGCTGAAATGGTTATACCCGGTATGGAACAGCTGGCCCGAAAATCACGTGCAGAAGCTATGTCCACTTCCGGTATAACCTTAACCCGGCAGGGGTTCTGGGCTCGTAGGGACAATTCGTACATCCACGTTGATAAGATGTTAAGTGAAGGGCTTGCCGCGGATATAGATGTTTTTGAATTTGACAGCAATGGGCGCCTGCAGACCTTTACCCATGCACAAAACGGCCAACTACTGGATAACAGGCAGTGGGTCCTGAACACCATCACCCAGAAAATCATCATAGAAAATGAAGTTACTATTAAAAAGATCGAAACATTAACCCTGGATTCCTTTTTGAGTGCATACCAGGTCAGTATTCTGGAACTGCCTCCCTACAGTCTATCGACTCCAAACCTCATGCTTTACATTAGTGCCCTCCGGGAGACTGGTCAGAATGCTGATCAGCATTCCATAGCCCTGTGGCGAAAACTCAGTGTCCCTTTGACAACCGGGGCGATGGTTTTACTTTCACTGAGTTTTGTCTTCGGGTCAACACGCAGCATCAGTGCAGGGTATCGCATAACCTTGGGGGCATTTGTCGGTATAGTTCTGTATTTTGTTGATCAGATGAGCATGCAGTGGGGTCTGATACTCAACCTGAACCCATTCATTGCTGCCATGATTCCTGTGCTGTTGATTTCCAGTATTGCTTTTGTCAGATTGCGCAGAGTCTTTTAATGCCTCACCCCTCAAGGGGGCACTGAACTGAGTACTCCTGAAAGCCTGTCTCTCTTTTTAGTACCCCCTTGAGGGGTGTTCAGTTCAATACCCCCTTGTGGGGTGTTAAATAAGGTTACTCCACCAACCAGATCTGCTTAATTTGCTTCAGCAGGAAAGAAAAAGTCCTGTTGCCTGCCATCAACGAAGCGATACAGGTCCAATGAAAATAGTCGTTCCTCCAAATGGACTTTCCAGCCTTGGGCAGTAGAGGTGATCTTATACAGGAAATAACGGGATCGCCGCTCTTTCTTATGGCTTAGGGAAGAAGCCGATGGTGCTCCCATAGCCGGGATTAAACCTGATGGTGTGTCCAGGTTGCTCCGCGATGTTTTGTGGGCGTGGCCAAACAGGACCAGCTCAGCCCCGTAACGCTCAAGCATTATACGCAGGGAGGCTGCATCAGTTAAACTCCGCCGCCGGCTGACGATATTCTGTACCGGTGGGTGGTGGATCAGTATGATGCGGAAAAGACCTTTACCTGAGAGACGTTTTAAGATAATTTCCAGTTTTTTTAACTGGGCGCCATCGATTTTCCCGGTGGCAAGATGGAGTCCGCTTGGATAGGCGGTGTTTATGCCGATTAAGGCAATTCGTTCGCGTATTCGCAGGGTTGGGAAAAGACCGTCCAGGCTGGTTACTGATCTGGCAGGTTGATCCTGCAGATCAGCAACCATATATTCCAGCCAGTGGGCAAAGGTTTCATGCCAATCCGTCTTTACATATATGTCATGGTTGCCGGGAATAACGGTGACATTGTTCTCTGTACCGAGAGTTTGTAACCAGTCGCGGGCTGTTTCAAATTCAATCGGTAGTCCCAGTTGGGTCAGGTCACCGGTAATTGCAATGTGGTCCGGTTTTGTCCGTTGCAGGTCTTTGTATAGAATGGTAAGAAGTGCATCACTGTGCTCGCCCTGGCGTTTCAGCTTCCATTTCAGATAACCTAAGAGTCTTTTATTGAGCAGATCACTCCTTTTAATGTGGTCAACACGGGCGAGATGTGGATCGGAGAGGTGGGCAAGGACAAAACTTTTTCCGGCGACTGTGTCTTTTGTCGTTTGGTTGGTCGTGTTGATGTGCATTGCAATATCTGAGGGAGTCGAAGCCATGGCTACCTATATAAAAAGGGATTGTAAAAAGGAATTGTTTTCTTCCCTGGGGAAAACGCAGAAAATAATTTCTAAGGTACTCATCATGTTACAATATTAATAATTTAGTAAAAGTGTCGATATGAGTTTGTTTATTTATTTTTCACATGAGTGCCCTGTGAAAATCTGGGGCCTTACATCTACAGAGCGGATTGAAAAGGTTTTAAAAGGAACCGG
>WTAT01000486.1 GCA_013139415.1 Desulforhopalus sp. | reverse complement strand
TGACGGATATGCTCTACCCAGATCGGGCAGCAGTTGCCAAAATTAAACCCTGGATGAACGGCACCACTGTAACGGTTAATAGTCATAAGGAAATCGATGCATTTCATTGCGGTACTTGTCCACCTGATGAGGAGCATTTTAAAACAGTCAATATTTACAGCCTATCCTCCAGGACCTGGGGACTGGTCCGGGAACGGCTAGATCACCATATTAAAAACAATATGGTTAATGGCTATTATGAGACTGTTTTTGCCGATATGGTAAAAGAGGGCTGTCTCTCTTTTACACCAGTGTTCTTTGACTCCAGTCTCTGGTATGAAATTGATACGCTAGCTGATCTGCGGGCAGCTGAATCGGTGTGTAATAGCTATACCCATCCACCTGCCTTTACAATTGATTCGTCGTCAGTTTCCTCAGTGGCTGCGAGCCACTCTCCAAACATCAAAGCATCTAGATCATTGGCTCCCGCTTCGAAGTCACTACAATAAATTATTATGATAAATACACAAGCTAACTCAGAAGAACGATACGAATATATATCCCGTCAACATGGAGGGTATTGGCGTCATGATTTCACAGATCATAACTACCTCTATAACCTCTACTTTCCACCCCGCGATTTTTTTGCCCACATTACTGAACAGATCCATCAACTGGTGTTAAATTATCCAATTGCTCAAAAGGATCTGGCCTGTCTGGTGGGTGAGCTAATAAACCAGGCACCAGAGCGAATAGCGGTTGGCAATGGTGCGGCAGAGCTAATTAAAATCATCGCCGGGATGGGTCGTAAATTGATTGTGCCGGTGCCGTCGTTCAATGAGTATGTCAATGCTGCACCAGCCGGTAGTGTGATCCAGTTTGCTATTGCCCCACCTTCTTTTCAGCTGGATGTGGACAAGTTCGCAGCTGAGGCTATCCGTTCAAATGCTCGTTTGGCGGTGGTGGTATCACCGAATAACCCCACCTCATTATTGGTCCCCAAAGAGGAACTTATTCGCCTGACTAAAAAATTGGCCGATCACAACTGTATGCTCATCGTTGATGAATCTTTTATTGATTTCGCCAGAAACGGCGACCTTGAAACCCTTGAAAATGAAATTGAAAATCATCCGAATCTGGTAATTTTCAAAAGCATGAGTAAGGCATATGGCATCTGCGGTATCCGGATCGGTTATATGCTTACAGCCAACGCTGACTTTTTAGCAAAAGTTCGACAGGGACTGCATATCTGGAATATTAATGGTTTCGCAGAAGAATTTCTGCGCCTTGCTCCACAATATAGAAAAAGATTCAAGGAAAGCTGCAGTATGGTAAAAGCGGATCGCGATCAGTTTTATCTCCAGCTCAAATCGATCCCGGGAATGATAGTCTATCAACCTGATGCCAATTATATTTTCTGCCGATTGCCCAATCACAATTTATCCGGGCCGGAAGTAACCGAAAGACTGTTTGTTGATCACAATATCTACATAAAACACTGTCAGGGCAAAACAATGCCGGAATCTGACTGTTATATCCGCATAGCCAGCCGTACCCAGCCTGAAAACCTGCGCTTGGTTGGAGCATTGCGCAATATTCTTGTACCGGAGTAGTCATCCATGAAATCATTATCGCCAGGCAACCAAAGTGTGCCACTGCCTGCGTCTCAAAAGACAATACTTTCCTATGCCGGGGATTTACCAAATATCTGTTCCCTGGTTGGTCTTTTTTGCTCAGTGCTGGCCATATATTACGCTATTGTTGGTATGTTCCATGCTGCACTGATCGGTATGATCTGGGCTGTCTTTTTTGACTGGAGTGACGGCATCATAGCAAGACGCATGAAGGGTCGGACCGAGGAGCAAGGTCTTTTCGGGGCCCAGCTTGATTCTCTGATTGATATTGTCAGTTTCAGTATCTGTCCGGCAATTATCCTTTTAAGTTACGGCCATTTCAGTCCCTGGTACATTCCCGGCGCCTTTATCATCGTCGCTACAGGTGTAATTCGTTTGAGTTACTTTAATGTCTTCGGTCTGGTTGGAAAATCAACCTATTTGGGATTTCCTCTGGACAATAACGCTATTATCTTGGTCTTTGTCTTTTTGTTCAATGGATTATTCAGTCAGACTGTGTTTTCTGTAGTTATCTATATGCTCCTTATGTTGTTGGCAGCGTTGAATGTTGCACCCATAAAGACTCCAAAATTGGCCGGTCGGTGGTATTACGTACTCATTGCATACACGGTGACGATATCTGTGATCTTGGGTTGGCAGTGGTATCTCACATAACGATAAATTCAATTAATCTTTTCCCTCAATTATGGCTTATGACCAACTATTTACCACTTAGAAAATGCATTTCAAAAAGCGACGATGAACTCGTAATTTTTGGTGCGGACAATTTTGCTCAGTTTCCTCGCCGTGATGCATCCATACGGTCCAGTTGTGATCGTGCCCTGCCTGGTGCCTCTCGAAATGACTTGGTCGTGTTGCGCGGAAAACATGATCATGAATATTACAAATGGCTTCGTTCATATGGATTAGGACCGGATCATGTTGTCGAATACAAGGAATCATCCAAGGAACTGTCACTTTCAGAATGTATCATTAGAGACCCAACACCAATCTTAAAGATAATTGGGGAGACCGGGCGAAACCCCGTTTACGTTCCCTGGTATTCTGGAAAGAAGGAAGCAGAGGCTGCCAATATACTTGGCGCGGAACTTTTTGGGGCAACTGAGGCGGCAACGTTAAAATACAACGATAAAGCTGAATTTAAGAATATCTGTCGTCAATTAGACATACCTGTTGTGGTCGGAGCTTCCTTTGCTGTGCAACCCGAAGACAGCGCTAATGCAAGGGAGATGGCGCGTGTGATTAACAGTTATCTTTCAACCAACGAAACTGTGATTATTCGCGGCACTTTGGGAGAATCCGGCATGTCCTTATATAAGACGACCGGTAATGATCTCTCTGAGCTGTATGAAAAAATCGCAGCTACTGGTGAAAAAATGGTCTTAATCGAGCCATTTTTGCGCGTTATTTCCAGTCCCGGCGATCAATGGGCAATAGACAGAAATGGAAAGATTGATCATTTGGGTGTGACTGATCAGGTTTGCGAGAAAGGCATGGTCCATATTGGCACCCAGCACGGCCCCCCCATAGCTCAACGTCTCCATGATTTAATAAGCCATACTTCGCAAAAAATTGTTAAGCATATGTCACAATACGGATACTGTGGAGTGCTTGGTATCGATTATATTGTGACTGACGAAAACGTATTTCCGGTTGAAAACAACGCCCGCTTTAATGGTTCCACATATCCCTGGCTCATCACTGATAAGATTAGAAATGTAATTCCTTCGATTGCTTACTGGAAATTCATCAAAATTAAGACACGGCCATGCTCGTTTCTTGAACTTGTCGATCGTATTCAGGCCATACTCTACGACGGAGAAAAAACAAATTCTATTTTTCCTTATAATTGCAACGCATTAAGTTTGACTGGTGACTTTGCGGTTATATTGCTTGCCGAAGATTTGAATCACCTCATCTATCTTGAAGAACTCTTAAACGAGCGAGGTGTCAAAAGAAATTGAACAGAGGTAGATATCGGACAGTCAATTGTTTCTCCGTTGTATTTGACTGTCGATGATAATCTCAACCCCTTCAATAGGCTATCCTGGAAGCAACAACAAAAGGCTATGAGGTGCATAAGCCATCGCTTATCGGCCTCGGAGAACGTGAGCTGCTCACCAAGGGAATAAGCCTAACTACGAATATCAACGATATCACCAACTACCTCAAAGGGTATGACCTGAAGGGTGTAGTTCTCGTCGGCCATAGCTACGGTGGGGGTGTCATTACCGGGGTCGCTTGATAGAGAGGGAATGGCCAGCACCAGGCGTTTTCTGAAAGTACGTTTGCCGCCCGTAGTGCGCTCAGAATTGCTTGTTCACTTTAAGGCCAATCCCCTTATACAGGACGTTAATATTGCCACGTTACATATCTGAATATTTTAGTCTGTCCTCAGATTGAGACTACTACTGTTATGTTGCGAGTCTTTCTATCTTACTGAAAAACCGTACTTACCTGGTGGTCAGTATGGTTTCTGATTATTTCCTTTATAATCAAATAGTTCATTAACTTCTCTCTCCAACTGCCCAAGTAACAGGTAACATAATAATATCGTATTTCCCAAGAATCCCTGTTGACCGGTCAAACCGTAAACCTCTCCCTTTTGATCATCTAGAGACTGTCCAGCCAGGCCAAAGTTTCTTTCTTGTTTTACCAATCGATCAGCTCCTCCATTTTGCAATCATCAGGAAGCACTGTCTGTGTATATTTGATAAACTTTTGAATAATAAAGATGATGTCAATACGTTGTCTGTATATATGGACTGATGTGCAAGATTGAATTAAGTCTTTAATTGCGTAACTGTCAGATCAGATTTGGATTTCTGCACTTTAGCACTGACGCCAAAAGCCTTAAAATGTTCATCATGTATGCATTTCCTTGAATTTCTTCAGGCGAAAATGAGCCTCGAGTTCACGCTCACATAGGTATTGGCTTATTGTTTTTGTCTGTTTATTC